>JAJZLM010000005.1:5280-14125 GCA_021850635.1 Nanobdellota archaeon | reverse complement strand
GTGGTATTTTTGCACCTGTTGCATTTATAGTAACGCTATTTGGAAGCTTCGTTTTACCAAGTTTATTAAGCTATTACATGTTAACTTCTTTTAAATCTGCTAGTAAAGCTTTGATATACTTTACAGGTGGTGCAGATGTTTTTCTTCTAGTATACTTTCTTACTTTAGGTTTTGGCCTTGCATTCTTCTCTGCATTTATGTTCTTTAGGTTTATGCGTAGATCTGGTGATATCTTATGGATTGGAAGAATTAGGTAAAACAAGTATTATATTTGAGACTCAACAATTTAAGTATAACAAAGCATATTATGGTATAGACAGAAAAAAATCAAAGGTGGAAGAAAAATGAGGATTTATGTTAAAAAAGCATTTTAAATCAAGTGCAATAGAAAGTTTTGGGAAAATAGTTATTTTTATCGTGATTCTTCTTACAGGGTTTACTATAATGTTCAGTCTTTCTTCTAGATCTACATTACCTTCGTCTTTAATAGTGAGTACATTAACATTTAGTGGCATATTTGTGTCAATTACATATCTTGCAATATTAGAGGCAGCTAAATCACATCTAATAAAAGAACTTCCAATTAAATCTAACGATAAAAGTGAAGTCTTCTTAGGTTTATCTGTTCTTCCTTTTTTACTCCTTTTATCTGGGATTATACTTTTTATTTCAGGATTTCAAATACAAGTCGAATTAGTCTCATTTGATTTGTTTATATTTGCATCAGTATTCTCATTTTATATTTTTCTTATAATAATTGGAACGTTTCTTTATAGGAAATGAAAAAGTTATACTTAATAAGCGAGTTGAATAAGATTAGTTATGCGGAATACACGGATCAAGAAGCATTAAACAAGAGACTATTGGAGATTACACCGAAAGAGGCTAAAGAAGAGTCTGGGATAAAGTACAGGAGTACGCTTAAGAAGATGAGAGACAGGATAAAAAATCACTAAAATTCAAATCTTGCTTTCCATGCATCTTCTAGACTTTTGTGCCTTTTTTCGTCAAATATTAGATGTGTAACTAGTTCGTATTTTATTTCATCCAAATAAACGTAGCGTAATTCCATATTTATATAAGCAAATCTTTTTTTAATCTTTCTTAAAATTACTGGAAGTTCGCTTAAATCACGTGTATATGATTTGTTCCGTTCCTGAACATGAATATAAGCATAATCTTCCATCTCAGTTTTTTCATTAGGTCTTAACATTGTTAGTGGCTCATACCCATATGACAAATTCGAGGTGGTATCATTTATAATAATTATATTAGCTATAATCTCTTTACTCCTTTTTTGATTAGAAATAAAACCTTTTTCACTAACTTCTATTATTTTATTTTGTTTGTTATATTTAATTTTAAGATCTGGAAAATTCACTGTAGTAATTAATTTTAATTCCATAGCTGCTGAATTGCCAACATTCTTAACTTCAAATATCATTTTATTGCCTTTAACTTTTCGATCAGAGAATTCTAATATTGGTCTATCTGCTAATCTCTTGTAATATGCTTCTTTTGCTTCTTTAGTTGCAAAGAGAAAAGTAAAAAGTGCCATTAAAGTTGTACCAGTAGCGGCAAAGGCATCGGACTGCACCATACTAAAATAATAAATAGAATTTATTATCGGAAGTATCGAAATAATTCCCATTAAGCAAATTATTAAGAAAACCGCTTTATCATTCTTAACAAGTTCATAAAGATCAAACTTTATTTGCATAGTAATTAGTTATAACACCGTAAGATATATATATTAAGTAGACTAAAAAATACATTTTTTAAAAACAATCCAAACTTAATTTCAGTAATACTATCAAATTCCGATTATCAATTGAACCTTAACCCTACTATAGACAATACTTTTAAGTTGTCTTCAACATTAAAAAAGATAAAAGAAGTATTCTCTAATCAAAATATACTTATAGAACTATTTTCGAATTAAATTGGATTATATAAGATGTGCTATATGCAATAATGAACTTAAAATAGGAATTGCTATCGATAAAAATAGATCTATATATTTTAAAGTCTTATTAAAATCCTTTACTACCTTTGTATTTGTATTTATGGCTTGCAATGCAGGATATACTATTATTAATATTGCAAATGCAAGCAATCCTGCATAAAGTATAACTGTAGATTGAAATAGTATGCCTAACACTATAGCTAAAAAGAGCGCTAAAATCTGATACCCAAGAGCAGCTTTTATTTCAGCGTTAGTATTAAATGTCTTTTTATAAATAGGCGCAACAAAACCAACCAACGGAAAACTTATAACAAGGCCAATCAATCCAAATATTAAAATTCCTAAACCTAAACTTAGTGGTGTAATTGGAGATAAAGAATAGAACACAAATAGTGCTCCCAATATTATTGCTAATAGGAGCGCATTTATCGAAAAGAGCTCATTAACATCTTCTAAACCTGCATCTTTTAGTGTCTTATTAAATGAATCGTGTGCTCTTTTTATAGAAGATCCCAAACCTTCATTTTTACTTGATGACATATATGTGTTTTAAGATAAACCCCGCTATTTAAACATTTGGCGTACACTTTTTGGAAGATAGCACTATCCCTAATTAAAAATGGGCCCGACGGGATTTGAACCCGCAACACTCTGGTTAAGAGCCAGATGCTCTACCGAGTTGAGCTACGAGCCCACTAGCTTTTTATGTTTACTATAAGTGATTCTTTCCTTATTTAAGTTATTATTCTTAGGATATAGGAGTATATATCGATCAATTTCGTTCGACTTTCATTATCTCTCCCCTATTGACGTGGTAAAATTCAAGCCTTTTTGCGTCGACCCTGTCAAGTATATAATTTATATTCTCTTTTTTGTCTTCTAAGGCCATTATTTTAGAATATCTGTCCAATAATTTCTCAAATTCGGAAAGCTTCCACTTTTCATCGCTAATAGAGTGATCCGGCGCCAATATCATCTCCATGTACCCTAATCCAACGGAGGAGAGCATACCTGCCATAATCTGCCGGTGCTCCTCACCCCTTGCACTCATGATAATTGTTTCGTACCCTTCAGCCTGCATTTTCTTGACATAATCTATGATCGGCAAGTTTGCTATGGCCCTGTGCCAATACTTTGTGTGCGCAGTATCATAAATTTTACTTTTAATATCCCTGCTCATCTCTTTTACTTCATACAGATTAAATTCCTTCCCAATGACCTCCAAAGAGGCGCCTCTTATACAGTCATTTATAAAGAAAAGAGTGTCATCAAAGTCAGATACAATAACCGATAATTTGTTTTTCATACTTATCCGAGACGAGTATTATTTAAATACTTGGTTGCATTTATTTTACGGTGAGCCCATGGTCTAGCGGCTATGACACGTCCCTTACACGGATGAGATGGGAGTTCAACTCTCTCTGGGCTCAATCTTATTTTTGTCATTGCTTGAGGCTATCTTCTATCTCTTTTATGAGCTTCTCCGAACGGAGCATGTACCTGTCTAATTTCTTCTTGAATTCCTCGTCGGTAAAACTACTTTCTGCCTTGTAGCCTGAAGCATTTCTGCTTTCGAGAAGAGCGCTGAAAACATCTATCAACTCTTCCAGATTTTTCTTTATCTGCGACGGCAAACTATCTTTGTTAAGCAATATCAGGTGCGTTATATTGTGAGCCTTTGGGAATTCTATGTCTGAACCGGTAAAAAGCGCTTTTATTGCTGATTCCATCGCCATCTCGAGGCAATAAAGCCCTTTGTCATAAAATTTATCTTTTTCCGCTGATCTAGAGATAGCAAGCCAGCTTTTTGCATCGTCTAGCCATGCGGCTGCTCTTTTGTTTTCCATTTCAACACCTCCCCATAGATAGTCTGTTCCCTCCTGTGCGGGATAGCTTTCATTTTTTTCATAAAGTCTTCTGTGACCCCCTCAGAATCGTAAAGCACTATGCCATAATCGGCTATATCAAGGTATAATGGTTTGAATTCGTTCAGGTCTTCTATGCCCACTATAGTGGGACTTAAATAATTGAATACTCCTTTCTTGACTAGACTCTCCCTGCGTTCGTTTAGAGACATCGCAGCGGTGTGAGCATAATCATAATAATCTCCAAGTTTCCCTTCCACGATTATGAATAAGTCTATATCGCTATATTTCGTGGCGGTGCCCTTTACGATCGAGCCGAAAAGGACTATACCTTTTACTCCTTTCCGTCCCTCCAATAATGCGGCGAATTTCATTATGTAATCGACAAGATCCTGGTCTAAGCTCAAAAGTATGGACTTTCTCCCTGCCAATTCTTCGATTGTCTCACTGAAAGTGACAGCTCTAGACGATTTCCTCGACAACGACTCTCTTAAAGAATGTAATTCTTTATAAGCCTGTTCGGTCAAAAGTATCGATCTATATTTCATATATAACATATGATTTTTATGTTATATAAATCTTTACAGGCTGGTCAAACTGTGCTCGCCTCTTTTAAGAATCTGTTCCCCGCAGCGCATATCTCCTTAAAATCGCACTGTCTACAGTGCTCTGCCGACACAGGCGGGAAGCGACCGCTGAGTATCCCTTCTATCGCAGCACCGGCCGTCCGTTTTTAGATTCTTTGAGTAAGTCCGGGATGCAGGTCATCCATAGAGGCGCAATACTTCATTTTTTAGTCATTTTTTAGGGCGGGATGTATAATAAAGGTTCAAAAGTGAGAGAGAAGCTGTTTTTTTGCCTTAGAAAAGTAATGTCTGTTCGTACCAAGATACCCTAAGGTATCCTCCTCTGCATCCTTTATAATGGTTTTTATGAGCCTATAATCTACGACATACTTATCACACAGGTTTTTTAAAAGCTTTGTGTCTAAATCTGAATAAAGAAGAAGACCGAGTATGTCCACGGCGTCCTTTTGACCCTTTATACTATCGCGTCTGTTAATAAACGCTCCCAGTTTCAAGATTAAAAGGACCTCCGGTATAGGCAACACAAACCCCTCGACGGATCGCGTCATGTTGAGTATGTCCTCCGGCGGTACTGTCAATTTAGAATAGTGCGGCACATAAATATCTATGTCGAATCTTTCCGTCTTGACCTCATACTTAGAAAGTTTTTGATTTTTATGAAGATCGTAGGTATCTGCTATTAATTTTAATCCATCATAATCCACTACTATGTCAATGTCTTTGGATTTTTCCAGATGGGTATACAGATAAACTGCCCAGCCACCGATTAAAACGAACTTCACTTTTTTGTTTAATTGCAATAATGTTTTCCAACTTGCATCGGTTACCTCTTTATCCCAGAATTCCATGCTAAATCTTGAGCTCCACCCTCAATTTATCGATAAATTCTTTTGAATACCAATTTTTTATATTCCACAAGTCAACAAACATTTGCGGTATAGAAACTGAATTATGCAGCAATAGACCACTAATAATCAGTCGGTTCATGATAAAATCTGCTGACAAGATTATCAGATTGGGTGTGCCGGTCTTTGCAGGGAATCTTTTTTTGATCGCGTTTAGACTGCCGATTGCTGCGTATGCGTATACCTGGCTGTAATCAGCGGGTGGTTCACCAACCACATATTTATAGGCAGTATATGCCGTAAAAGCGACATTTGCGGGCATTGAATTCTCGATTTCTCTTATTTGTAAATCTGTCCTTGTTTGATAGCAAATGTCTTTGTATAGGTTTCTATGAGTTGCCCAGAAAAGTATAAGTTTATCGAACGCTATGACTTCAAATCGCCTTGTATAAACTCTAACGGCGGATATCTTATCCAATTTTTGGATTGCTGCATTAACTGTACTCAATGAGATTCCTAACGCCTTTGCTATCTCTGATTGCGTGAATCTATTGTCATTTTGCACGAACCTCTCACATATAAACCTGTATACCAATTCAGTTTTTTTCATTTCGATATTAAGCAGTTATTATTTAAATATCTTTCGATATAAATCGAAAGATATAAAAGCTAGAGCTTTTGGAAGCGGTGGCTTTTTCAAATATACTTTGATATTAGACGGGATGAATTCTGTCCAATGTTAAGATCAAGTTTTTTCTACTGACTACCACTAACATTGTTTTTATCTCAAGCCTTGTTTTTTGTTCCGTTGTCGACAGTCTTTTTACATGTCTCTACGGCTTTTTTGGATGCTTCCAAATATTTTACTGCGAGTTTCTCCAGGTCCTTCTGGTCTATGTTGTAATTAAATGTATATCCGCTCAACTGCCTGTTCCGCAAAAGCTCTGGTAACAGAGACCTCGTGATCTCTTTTAATTCCTCTCTATATTTTTTAGGAACGTTGTTTGAGCCTAGCACGTTAGCTTCCACACTTTCTATTATGTTATGGACCTTTGGAGGTTCTATGCCAGTGGACAGCATCACCGCTTTTAGGGCTATCTCAACGGCCATCTCTTCGCTATACAGGGCAGTGTTGTAAACTTTTTCCCTAAGCATCGTTTCTGCCGTCTTGATCCAGCTTTCTGCGGTCCGGATTGCTTCATCTGCTATCTCTATCCCCATGTTAAGATCTGACCAGACGCGGTATTAATTCTTTTGTGTTTGATCTTTTCCAACGATTCAAAAAAATTCGCGACTGTGTTTTCACGCTGATACAGCACTATACCATCGTCTACTATGTCAAAATATATTGGGTTGAGTTTTTGGATGTCTTTTTTTGTTATTATGAGTGGATTGATGTAGAGCGATAACCCTTTCTTAATCAACCTGTCCTGATAGTCTTCTATTCCTTTTATCTCTTTGTTTAGATAATCCAAGCAGTCTAAAAAATCGGAGTCAGTTATCACGGCGATGTCTATATCGCTGAACCTCGTAAAGGCGCGTTTCGCCACAGAACCGAAAAGTATGATTCCTAATATGTGTCGATTTAAAGTTATCTTATCCACGAACGCTAATATGTAATCTTTTACATCTGTATCGAGTCCCATCATCACGAGCCGCTTTCCGACGAACTGCCGTACGACTTCTGTGAACGAGACGTTCCTTCCAGTAAGTTTCCCAAGGATTTCTTTTGCCTCTTTAAGCTGGTAGTATGCCTCTTCTGTCAATAACGTCTGCTTAAATCTTTTCATATTAGATGTATGTATTATACATATATAAATCCTTATGTATATAAAACTTAGGCTTTTCATTAAATATTACCGGTGAATCTTAATTACGTCGACTGACATCTTTATTTTAGGTAAAAATGAAAACCCGATGTTATTATGTATCCGCTCTCGTTGCGCAATCCAAGCAAGACATAAAAAAGATCTATTATCTCGGATGTTTCGAGCACAGCCTCGTAAAATTAAGCATTTTTGATTAGAATAAAAATAATGGGGGCGATTAGAAGCCCCCATTAGAGTGGAGGAATTGTTGTTGAAGAGCGTGAATGGAATAAAGGCCGGGTCCTTTTACAGACCCGGCAAAGTCAAATTCTTTATCACCTCAGTATCTCTATACCGAGCTCCTGGCTTATCGCACCGGTAGTCTTAGAGAGAGTTGTAAGCTCCTCTTTGCCTAACAGGTAAGGAGAGCTGACTCCAGTTATTATGGTCATCACTCTCAGTTTACCGGATAGACCTTCGTCTACTCTGGCGCCCCATATCACGACTGCGTCCGGGTCCAAAGACTGTGTCGCAAGCTCGCCTATCTGGTTCACCTCAGACAGCGTCAGGTCAGGCCCGCCCGTTATGTGGATAAGTGCACCGCGTGCTCCTTTGTAGCTTACGTCCAGAAGAGGGTTGTTGAGAGCGCGTCTTACGACCTCACCAACTCTGGAATCCGAAGCGTCGGTCTCTCCTATCCCTATCACGGAAACACCGCCCTGGTTCATTATCGCTTTTATGTCTGCGAAATCAAGGTGCACCAGTGCGTTCGCGTCAGATATCGTTTCGACTATTCCTTTTATCATAGTCGCTACGACTTCGTTCGCAACGTTGAAAGCCTGGTCTATAGGGAGGTTACCCGCCATACCGACAAGCCTGTTGTTGTCGATTACGATCACCGTGTCCGAAGAAGACCTTAGGTCCTGCAACCCAGTCTCTGCGTTTTCTACGCGCTTTCTTTCCGTCTTGAAAGGCATAGTGACCGTGCTTATCACGATCGCTCCTAGCTCCTTGGCTATCTTTGCGACTACAGGCGCTCCGCCTGTACCGGTGCCGCCACCCATTCCAGCGCATACGAACACTAAATCCGCCCCTCTAAGGGAATCCTTTAGTTCGCGTGCAGATTCTTCGGCAGCTGCTTTTCCTTTTGCAGGAAATCCTCCAGCTCCGAGCCCTCTTGTAAGATCCTTACCTATCAAGATCTTCTTGTCCGCGTGTCTTGCGTTCAGCTGTACTTGGTCCGTGTTAGCTATTATAACCTCGGCACCTTTCACTCCTTTCTTATAGAGCCAACTGGCCATGTTGTTTCCGCCACCGCCGACTCCAACCACCTTAATAAGGGCTTGGTTGAAGAGGGGCTCCTCAGATGAATTTTCCTGGCTCGCCTTTAAGGCGCTTTCCACCAACAAATCCATTACCATTTTTTCCCTCCTTCAAGATAAAATACAAAACCGAAAGCTTTATATTCTATCCTCGCTTTATATTTTTATAAGAACAAGTAAGTGTTGCCCAATACTTACAGATTAACGCTTAAAAATTTGGATGCTTCCCCAAGCATCTAAATTCTTAGTTATTATTTTTTTATAATGATTCTATACTCTCTGTATTTAAAAAGATTACTAAACTTTAGTTCACATTTCCTGTGGAACTTTTAAACATAGAAAACGCCATACAACGGGTTTTACAGCTTCTACAAGCACTTTTACGTAGTTTCCACTCGAAATTTCGATGTCCTACCTGATAGCGCAAAGCGTTAAAATGTATAGTGTATTAG
>JAJZLM010000005.1:0-5270 GCA_021850635.1 Nanobdellota archaeon | reverse complement strand
CATCGAGTCTTTCTACATCTAATTTCGGGGATATAGTGGAAGCCGTCTTCCACGGAAAGATTATAAATGGTACATTCATAAAATACGACGGCAAGCTGGTGTTGATAAAGCTAAAGTCAGGTTATGACGTGGCACTTCTGGTAAAGGAGCTGTCTTCTTTCAAGATTATAAAGAAGGAAACCGCAAAGACAGACAAGACTTTGGACTCCAGATACGCAAAGGAAGATCACCCAGATATAGCGTTAATAAACACAGGGGGCACCATCTCGTCCAAAATAGACTACAAGACGGGAGGGGTATCGCCTTCCGTACCTCCAGAATATTACTTTAAGATAGCCCCTGGATTAAAGGACTTCGGCAAGATAGAGATCAACCCACTTATGAGCGTGCTATCCGAGAACATGAAGCCTCTCGACTGGATAAAGATAGCAAAGGCCGCTTACAGTTCTATAAAGAAGGGCGCTAAAGGAGTCATAGTCACTATGGGCACGGACACGATGCACTATGCAGCCGCAGCTCTGTCTTTCCTCCTTAACCCTCTTTCCGTCCCGATAGTCTTCACAGGTGCACAGAGGAGCACTGATAGGGGATCGACAGATGCCTCAACTAACCTTCTGCTCTCTGCAATCACGGCCTCCAAATGGGAGGGTGGTGAGTCTATCATTTGCATGCACGCGACGACAAACGACGATTATAACTTCATACTCAGGGGAAACTGCGCCAGAAAGATGCATTCGGAGAGGAGAGATGCTTTTAGACCTATAAATTTCAAGCCTCTGGGTAAAGTGTTCCTGGACGGCAGAATAGAAAGAGTGTCTGTCCCGATGAAAAGAGCGGAAGAGACAGTCCCGAACCTGTACATCGATCAGAAGGTAAGGCTCCTGATGAGCTATCCAGGCATGGACGGCAGGCAAATAGAAGACGCAGTAAAAGAAGGTATCCACGGAATAGTGCTGGCTGGGACAGGCTTCGGCAACATACCTCTTGGGGATGCGAGTATAAGAAAAGCGTTGTCCAATGCTGATGCCGAGAACGTACCTATAGCTATAACTTCTCAGACTATATACGGCCCTACGAACAAATTCGTCTATTCTACCATGAGGGAGCTATCCATGCGCAAAAATATACTCTATCTTGGTAATATGACTACCGAGACGGCACTCGTCAAGCTTATGTTCGTTTTAGGAAAGACCAAAAAGATGGAAGAGATACGAAAGTTAATGGTCACTCCTCTAGCAGGCGAGAGCAGCGAGAGGAACGAAATAGACGAATTCCTTATATGAAAATACACTGCGGGTTTGAATGGCATGTACAGCTGGATAGCGGCAAACTGTTCTGTAGATGTTCGCCGGTTATGCACGATGAGGGAAATAGCAACGCAGGGATAACGAGACTCCTAACACCATCGTTCGGTGAAAGCGGAGAAGTAGACGTGAGCGCCTCTTTCGAGGGGGAGTCTAACAAGAGAATAACTTATGAGGTATTCAGCGATTCAGACTGCTTAGTGGACATCGATGAGGAGCCTCCTCACGAGGTCGACAAGAACGCCCTTGAAACTGCTCTGCAGATGTGTGGCTCGCTGGACTGCACAGTGTTCGACAATATCATATTCATGAGGAAAGTCATAGTCGACGGTTCGAACACCAGCGGCTTCCAGAGGACTGCGCTTATAGGTATAGGCGGAAAATTTTCTGTGGGAGATAAATCTATCCCCGTAGACACAGTTTCTCTCGAAGAGGATTCGGCAAGGATAGCATCTTCAGACGGAAAAACGATATACAAGCTCGATAGGCTTGGAATCCCTTTGATAGAGATAGCTACAGGCGTGATAGACACGGATGAAAAGGAAGCCAAGGAGGTAGCCATGACTTTCGGCAGACTCACAAGGCTTTTCAGCGTAAGAAGAGGCATAGGCACGATAAGGCAGGACGTCAATCTGTCGATAGAAGGAGGCAGTAGAGTGGAGCTAAAAGGGTTCCAGAACATACGCGAGATGGATAAGGTGATAGTCAACGAGGCTACAAGGCAGTCCTCCCTTCTAAAGCTATCTTCCGAAAAAAAATACCTTTTAGACGGTCTAGACAGACTTGAAGGTGTGGATATAACAAACGTCCTGTCGGACACAGGTTCGGATACAGTCAAAAAGGCTCTGTCTTCTGGAAAAATAGCGCTCGGGTTCAGACTGCCTGGTTTCAAGGGAGTATTCGGCACAGTGCTGTCGGATAAGAAGCGCTTTGGCACGGAAGTCAGCGATTACCTGCGCGTAAAATGCGGCTGTGGGATAATACATTCCGATGAATTACCTGCTTATGGAATATCGGAAGACGATAAAAAGAAGGTGGCTGAGAAACTTCGCTGTTCCGGCGATGACGCTTTTGCTTTCTCGCTAGTGCAGCCGCTCAGCGCAGACAGGGTGAGGGAAAGCGTGATATTTCGAGTGAAAAACCTCCTAATCGGCGTGCCGTCCGAAGTGCGCACGGTAGAAGATGACAACACGACGCGTTTTCTAAGGCCCATAGGTGGAAAGAACAGGATGTACGTTGAAACCGACCTGCCGATCATAAAGCTGGACAAGAGACTCCTCGATTCTGCTGAAGATTATAGGGGATACAATGCTGAGCGTCTTATGAAAGAATATAACATAAGCGAGGATAAGCTGGACCTTCTGATAAGCACAAAGAAACTGAATAAGTCTCTCGAGCTCAACAGAAAAGGTATCCCTTTTAACGCGATAATAAGCATTATGGTTGAAGATTACCGTTATATAAAAAGAAAGTTCGATTACGAACTGAGCGACGAACAAATGGAATCTGTTCTCTTTAAGATACATTCAGAGGAGATCGCTAAGGATGCCTCCCGCTTCATATTCGAGGGTTTGGCTCTGGGGAAGGTGCACGACGTCGATGCTGCAATAAAGGTCTTCAACCTCAGGAAAAAGAGCACGAAGGAGCTCGAGTCAGAGATAAAGAAGCTTATAACCACGGGAAAGTTTTCCCGCTATGATACACTTGTAACGAACCTCAGGGACCGTCTAGGTTTCTCGTTCGATGCTGGGGAAGCCTATAAGATAGCTATGCGGCTGCTTAATAAGAAATGAACAGGATAGAAATGTCGGATAGATTGAACGCGCTGGACATGCCGGTGCACTATGCGATACGCATGGAGCAGTATCCTACAGACGTGCGCACCGCAGTAGAGCTCCTGTTCTTTGCAGATTCTTTGGGCAGGATAAACGGCAAAGACGTGGCTGATTTCGGCTGCGGCAATGGGATACTCGGGATAGGAGCTGCGCTTTTGGGGGCAAAAAGCGTGGATTTTTACGACATAGACGGAAGCATGGTGTCCCTAGCTCAAAAAAACTTCACAAAACTAAACCTAACCGGCTGCAAAGCCTACCTAGAGGACTTCTTTGACGTGGAAAAAAGATACGACACAGTCATAGCCAACCCTCCTTTCGGGATACAGAGCCACTTCAACATAAAGGCTTTCATAACTAAAGTAGAGGGGATATCAGACTCTTTCTTTTTAGTATTCAAATCGAATTCTCAGTCTAAGGAGCTAGCCCAGAAGATGGGCGTAAAGATAAAGGAATTGGGGGCGATACCTATACCAAAAACTACCAAATTCCACAAAAAAAAGTGGGTTGACATACCTGTCTGTCTTATATACAACGATCCTCCTGTGGAGACGGGGACCTGAACCTTAATTAAAGACCTAGTGTAGACACTACTTCTTCTTGCGCATCCGTGGGTTTGTGTACTTATTCCAAAACAGTTTGTACATCTTAAGTTTGTCCGGCAGCTCGTTCAGATATGGGATAAACGGTAAGAATATCAGCAAGAAGAGCACTATTATCGCTATTAGCCCGTTTTCTAGATCACTCCACCATGGTATAGTCGAGGTCTTAATCTCTAAGAGATTGTATGGGATGAGCCAGTACTGTATCGACCAGGGTGGAGCGCCTACTTTAAGCATACCGAATTGGCTGGTCCTTAAACCGTAAGTAGTCGCTATGGAGCTGAGCGCTCCCGTATCATACAAAAACCTTAGCACGTATGTGTCATCCAAACCGCTACTGCTCTCGTTTTGTACGACCAACTGATACTGCCCAGATTCGGCCATCTCGGTCAGCTCTGCCGCCGCCACCATCAGCGGATTACTAGATGTCATAGCACCGGATATAGAGCCGTTAGCGCTGAAGTAGTTGTAGGCCTGGATGAACTGCTCTTTCTGCAGTGACGAGTTTTCGCTGAAAAACACTGCTATCTCATTAGTCTTGTTCTCAAATGATACATACGATGAGTAAGGCACAGTGAAGTAAACTGCCCTAGTACTGAAAGTATATGGATTTATGGTATCTAAATAAGTAGCAGTGGCAGAGGACGAGTTGAATTCCTGCAGCATAGTAGTCGCAACGTTAGATGGATTAGAGATGGCCACCTGGCTTATCGTCAACGGGGGTATATACGGCGAACTGAAAACGAAGGCAAAGGCTATGACTATAACCGATATATAGACCATCCTTCTGTACATCTTCTTATGGTCTGCCTTCACCATCTTGTAAGGTATGTCCTTTCTGTATGGGGTATTCAAACCGTCCTTCTTGACTAGAGAATAATGTATGAATATGAGCAGAAGCAGCAGTACTGGGATTATAGCTGCGTGCCAGCCTAAGACAGCGCCTTGATTCAACGGATTGATCCAAAACCCTAACCCTAAACCGTTCCACAGATCGGCTCCTGCCTTAGCATTCCATTGCGAGACAAGCCCGCCCTGCACGCCGACTCCGAACGCGAACTCCAACAGGACCAAAAGGAGCAGTACACTGCCGATCATCCACACAAGCTTCTTCTTTTTGAAAGCGGAAGTAGAAAGGTTGACCAAAAGGTGGACGAATAGTAGCGTCACGAAAGCTTCGGCAGCCCACAGATGCAGGCTTCTAAAGAAAGTGCCGACCGCAGTTGTGTCCCACCAATAAGGACCGAAAATCAGCATTATCATACCGCTTACTGCCAATATGACGAACAATCCCAGCAAGTATATACCGATCGTAAAGAAGAAGCTGTTCCCGTAAGAAGGTACGTATCTTATATATTGGTCATGCAACAAACCTACCAAAGGCTTAAAAAGGGAGCGCGTGCTCTTTTTATCTTTAGGCATGTGACATCCTCCCACCTCTAAAGAGTGTGGGCTTCCGCAGCTATCTGCTGCAGGACCGGTTCCTGCTTCTTTAAATCATGGCTCGTAGATCTTGCTTTAATCTTCATCTT
>JAJZLM010000017.1 GCA_021850635.1 Nanobdellota archaeon | reverse complement strand
TTTTGTCTTTATCTCTGGAAGATTGTTGGCATTCATAAAAAGCATCCTGTTCGCAATGTTTGTCTCATTCCCATAGACATTGCCTATCTCCGCGTTATCAAATTCAATAGCTTTTACTTTATACCAAGAATTAGGCTGATTCATATCTTCACTACCAGTCTTGCCGATTCAAGCGAATATTCATAGTCCTTGGGCAATACCTTAGTTTGTTTGTAGTATTTAATGAGCTTTTTTATCCTGTTTTCCAGGACTACCAAGCTCCTTACCGAATGCTTGTCCTTTTTCTGTTTGTCAACGTGCATGTGCAGTTTTACTGCTTTCCTATAAAGCGCCACCAGGTCCTCAGGCAGCTGCTCTTTTATTTCCCTGCTTTTGAGTATGGTGCTTATGTTCTTCTTTGTAAGCTCCTTTATCGATGGTATGCCGTACTGGTCCCTTAATGCAATCCCAAATAAGAGATGGGCCCGATGGGATTTGAACCCATAACCCGCAGATTAGAAGTCTGCCGCTCTTGTCCTAGTTAAGCCACGGGCCCAATAAACGACATATTATACTTAGTACTTAGTATTGTCCGTATTTATTGTTTCTTTGCTGATGCTTCTTTTACAGAGCTGTGATTTACTTTGAAACAACTGTTGCAGACAACATTCTGTTTACCTGAAGTCTTTATGTAATTGCCTTTTATCTTGCCTAAAAAAGTGGTCTCTATCTCTTTCCCGCATATCTCGCACTTCATAATTTGATTCCGAACCTCTTCATCATGTTCTGTACCTGTCTATTGTTGGACATTTTCATCAAGGTCTTCATTTTCTTATACTGTTCTAGTAACTCTCTTACAAGCTCTTCGCTCTGGCCGCTTCCTTTTGCTATCCTAGATACCCTGGAAGCGTCTATAGTTTTAGGGTCTTCAAGCTCCTCTTTCGTCATAGAATCCATTATATTTACGAATTTGCCAAGATTCTCGCCCTGTCTCTCCACGAGTTCTTTGGTTTTTCCTGATGAGGATAAACCAGGTATCATACCAGCTATTTTGTCGAGAGGACCAAGCTTTTTGGTATTGGAATACTGATCATATACGTCCATGAGGCTGAATTCCCCTTTTATCACGTTCTTTACGCTTTCTTCGTTTATCTTTATGTTCTCTTCTTCTGCTTTTTTCAATAGCGATTCAAGTCCTTCCAAACCTAGAAGTTTTGACACGAACTGCTTTGGGTCGAACTCTTCTATCTCGTTGAGTTTCTCGCCTGTACCTATGAAGGCCACTTTAGCGCCGCTGATGTAGGCTGCCGTCAAGGCACCTCCGCCGTTGGCAGTACCGTCTGTCTTTGTGAGTATTATGCTGTTTATCCCGAGTATGTCATGGAAAGCCTTCACTTGCATAGCCGCGTTCTGACCGAGATCGGCTGGTATAACCAGCGTTACGTTGTTAGGCTTCAAGGCAGTGTTTATGTTTCTTATCTCCTTTACAAGGGCGTCATCTAATGCGTCCCGCCCGGCACTGTCTGCTATTATCACATCGTATCCGGTGAAAGACTTCGAGTTGGCATTTATTATCTGAATAGGGTCTTTGCCTTGTGAGGCTATTTTAACGTTTATTTGCTTGCTCAGCTGCAAAAGCTGGTCGTAAGCCGCTGGCCTGAAAGTGTCTAAAGGGAGAAGTAGCACTCTGTATCCTCTTTTCTTATAGTAATTGGCTAGTTTGCCGGCCGTCGTGGTTTTACCTGAACCGAACAGTCCGACCAATAGTATCTTGAAAGGCACAGTGTTTATCTCTATCTTGTTTTCTCCAGTACCTAACAGTTCGACAAGGTTCTCGTATATAACGTCTATGACTCTCTCCCTGCTGACGAACCCTTTGCCTTTTTTGGATTTTATGTCATCGTATATCTTTTGTATAAGTTTATCCACTATCTGCTTGTCTACGTCTCCTTCGAGAAGGGACTGTTTTATCTCAGAAATGACCTCGTCTATCTTCTCGTTGCCCGTGGAATTGAGAAGTTTCTTTATCCCGTCGCGAAGCTTACCTGAAAGGCTGTCAAATACCATTTTCTAAGGGGTTCAGTCCCTTTTTACTGTTATAGGAAGCACTCCTTTCTCCAATTCGTTCTTTGCTATATCTATGTATTTGTCGGTCTTCTTGTTTACTTTCACCAGAGCGGGCGCTCCCAATGCCAGCTGTAGTGCCCTGGCTCCCACGAGCCTTGCCTTTTCGAATTTATTGTACATTTCCATACTTATCCATTGACTTTTTTGATTAATAAATCCCTAATCTCCTCCTTTAATCTAAACGCTTCACCTGCGCACATATCTATCTCTTCTGGAGTGAAGAAGCCCGTCCCTCCTTTTTGTATAGAATTTATCTTATCGCTCACGCCTATCGTCAGCCTGGCGTCGGCAGCGTTCTCCTCCTGTACGTCAGGATCGAAAAATATTGTGCCACCTATTTTGCTGAACGTGCTGCTTACCGAAAGCTTTTCGTAGTTCAGGGGTAGTTTCTGTTTCTCTTCCTTTCCTTCAACAGAATATCTTGCATTTATCATGGCATTAAGCGCTGCTATGTTAGCCGCATCGAATAGGTTCCCGTCGTTATTTATGGTGAATATGTCTATGTACACGAAAAGGGCTTTTACGCCAGATTCTATGGAGAGTTTCTTCAGATCTAATACATTAGATTCACGTATCCCTCGGTCGGTAACGCGGCCTATCTCAACGGAATATAGTATCCTATCAGTCTCATACTGTGATGCGAGTTCGGAGGCTTCGAAGCTGACTATCAGACCACCCTCATCGGGTCTGTCTGGGAAAGGAGTACCTGGAAGGACCTTCACGCCCGCTATGACCTTAGTGTCTCCGAATTGGATATAAGCCGATCCGTCTGAATGGTTTATGACGTTGTCGACTACAGTTATGCGCCTGCGCTCAATCGGTTTCCTGCCATCAGCTCTTGCTGCTTTTTTTGCGATGTCTTTTATGTATTCATAGCTTTCTAGACTCATATGCTCTTCATCTCCGAGATGTCCTTCTTCAGTCTGCTTTCGAGTTCAGCGCTTATCGCGCCTTTCTGCGCTAGCCTGTCTATCCTATCCTCGTTGGATACTGTCACGGTCCCATTTTCTATCTTGGATACCACATCGAAAGTGGTTATCTTTGCGAACTTTGGAAATATCTCCGGCTTCACTACGAGGATCTTCTCCTCATATTCGCTGTGCTTTACGGTCACTATATCCTTATCCGCATCCAAAAAGTAAGTCTTGTCACCCCAGCTGCTTCTGCTGGTAAGGGTTATGCTCTTGACTTCTCCGTCTTTTACAGTGAAATCGTTCAGCATGCCGTCCACTTTGTAGGATGTCCCGTTTAGCCTTGTGAATGACAACCTATACATCCTGTCTTTCAATGGCCCGTATCTTAGCAGGGTCTCGGATATCTTCTTTGAGACTAGGTCTTCCGGAGCGCTGTCCAGTATGTCTTCCGCGAAGTCGGTCAATATAGTGTACCCAGCCGACTTTAGAGAATGGTGCTTTGGGATGGTCATCATGACGCCTTTCCTTATCTCGTCCAGCTTGTACTTGTCGTCCTTGCCGAACATAACGAAGTATTTCTCTACGCCTACATACAGTATGGTAGGTTCAGAGCAATTTTCGAACTTTTCAGATATCTCCTTCTCTTTCTGCATCAGAGAGGATAACTCGTCTTTCAATATAGTTTCATCCGCGCTCTCTGCTCCATGCACCCACAGCACGCCCCAGTCTTTTAGATCCATGCTTTTAGCTATCTCGTACAGCTTGTCCCTGCCCTCATGCGATCGTATTCCGCGGCTCATCTTAGTGAAACCATTCTTTATTATTATAACGTGCTCGCCGAACAGCCTTAGCTGTGTGGAAAGCATTATCTTCCCGTCGTAAGTGCCCTTGGATTGCACCAGTATCTTGGAGCCCGGCTTGACGTATCCCCAAAAACTCTTCATATCGAGCACGCCCTCCTCATTTTCAGGGAGCGAGATTATTATAGATTTAGATTTCTGGTCTGCTTCCTTTATCACGCCGCAGTATATCCTTCCTATATCTTCCCTTGAGAATATACTGTTCTTCAGGTTGTCCTTTATGCTGGATATCACGCCGCTGGGATTGTCTCCGTATACGTATATTCCTTCCTTGGTCTCTACGTCTTCAATCATCACGTCAGGTTCAGATTCATCGTTTATATCCATAACTTTCTTTAGAGCGTCTGTGGCCTGTGTTATGCCTATATTCGCGTCGAGAAGAAGTTTTGTTATCGCTGTTGAATATATCCCCCTAACTTTTACTTTCATTTGAAAACCTCCTTTTAAGCGCCTCTTTTTCTATCTGATAGATCTTATCGGCGCCTACTTTTCCGATTGCTATTATCTTTTTAAGGTCCTCTCTGCTGACCTTACCGTCGAGCTGCAACAATACCACTTCGTTCTTTGACGGCAGAAAGCCTATAGGTACGTCAGTAGCTCCTTCTTCATGTAGGTCTTCCTCCTCCTTAGTAAGATCTAGGACTATGGAATCTCCTATCTTTCCCGCGGCTACGGAGGCTATTAGGTCCCTCATAGGAAGACCGGCATCAGCGCATGCCATCGATGCGGCGGTGAGGCTTGCGCATCTTGTACCAGCATCGGCCTGCGTTATGTACACGTTTATAGTTATCATAGATTTAGGGAACTCCTCTAGGAAAATAGCCCTGCTTAGCGCGTTGGTTATTACTTCGCTTATCTCCATGTCTCTTCTATCAAAGCCTGGTTTTATCCTGTCAGACACGGAAAAAGGGATCATATCATATTTGCACATTATCACTCCTCTGTCGCTCTTCTCGAAGTGTTTAGGCTTCACTTCCTGCGGACCATAGACCGCTGCGATAGCTTCTGTGTTTCCTATTTTGAACCTAGCACTTCCATTTGCATTAGGCACTACGCCTACTTCAGCTTCTATCTTTCTGAGCTCATCGAAAGCTCTTTTATCAAGTCTTTCATTGTACATGTTCAAACAACTCCCTCACCATATCGGTAAGATTTGGGTTATAATATTCTTTTTGCACCAATTCTATGGCGTTTATGGCCAGCGGTTTCTTATCATCGTCTCCGTCTATCCATGCAATTCCGTTCTGTCCGACTATTACGTCACATCCGCTGCCAGTCTTTATCAGGTTTATCATGGCGCCTTCCTTGCCTATCAGTCTTGGAAGCTTCATAGGGTCGACTTTCACTATAAGGTTTGAAGGCAGTTTTGCGTATTTTGTGCCCCTCAGAGATATGTCAGCAGCGTGGTTGCCGGTGTATACGCGGAATACCCTAGCGTATACGAGATCGCCCATCTTTATGTAGTGATCCAGTTCGTTTATTTCCGCTCTGAAATTAAGGTCTCTGGCGTCTAGCCTGGTGTAATAAGGCGCGTTTATGTCGACTACCCAGTACTTGCTGGAGACTTCTATCACTTTCCCTATCACGTCGTCTCCTTCATGCGGTTCGTAAACACTGGTCAGCGGCGACACTTCTATACCTCTGTCATCGATGCGTACGGTGCCGAAATACTTGGAGAAGACTTTACCATTCTCTTTATATGTCCCTTCTCCGCCGTTCTTATCATCCGAGAGTAAATCTCCAGGGGTGACTATATCATAGTTTTTGAAATAATCAATATCTATATCCTCCTTATCGTTATGTTTCCGTGTGTGACGCTTTTAAGTCTGCTCAACAGTTCGCCCTCGTTCCCTGCTTTTACCGAGAAATCGACGTTCATAGAACTGTCGGTTCTTATGGTATTTTTTATATCAGCCAGCCTTTTTAAATACATTAAAATGTCGTTTGCATACTGTATCGGAGCTTCAGCGGAATACTCGAACTCTCCTAGCTTTATAGGAAGCACTTTCTTGAGCTTAGAAAGTATCTCCTCTGTCTGGTCTTTCTCGCTCTTTCCGAAGTCGAAGTTATGGTGTATATCCTGCATCGCCAGCTCTATCCTCTTGCGGGGTATAGGAAGATTAGTGGTGCTGTCTATAGCCATCGAAGCTATGTTGTCGATTATCCTTTTCTTCAGCATCTCATTCTGTTTTTCCCTATAAGCTGCACTGAGCTGTACGTCGCCCCTCTTTATTATCTCTAGAGCTATCTTCTTGGTGTCTTCTGTACCGAAGTATCTCGGCAGATCCCCGGCGACTTCTCCTCTACGCACGTCCTTGAAAACGTTGTCCACTAGCAATGCAGAATCTATATCGCTGCTCTTGCTTTCTTTTATCAGCATCGCTTTTTCGCAGTCTACGAAAATCTCGAATTTCTTGTCTTTTATCTGCAGTCTTGCTATTACTCTATCATCCATAACTTGGTCTTATTATAGATATTCAGATATTTCTTCCTTGCCAAGTCTCCTGAAGCCTGAGCCGTCTATCACCGCTACCTCGAATCTGTCCGGGTGTAGTTTAACGCCTCCTGCCTTAAGGGCTTTAATCGCCAACTTTACAAGTGAATCGGTGTCCATCCCATCCTTATATCCTTCCTCTAAACTCTTGTTTATCTCATTGGAGCCTTCTCCTATCGATATAGCCTTGTACTGGAAAAATATACCGCTCGGTTCTAGCATGAACAGAGTAGGTACGTTGTTCCTGAGTCCACCGAAAAGTATGCTGACGCCGTACGGTCTGGCTCCTCCGTATTGCGTGAATACCTGCATGTCAGAACTTATCTTCTTTATCATGAGCAGCATATCCGCAGGCTCACTATAAGTAACCTGATGTTGCTGAGATTCTATCTGCGCTTTCTCGATAAGAGCACGCCCATCCGCTATCATACCGGATATAGCAGCTCCAGTGCCGCTGTTTATCTTGAATATCTTTTCTATGCTATCAGGTACTATCAGCTTTTCTACCTCGGGCAGTCGCTTATCCGCTACGAAGACTACGGATTCCTTTCCTATTATACCTAAAGCCGCAGAGCCCTGTGATACAGTCTTTCTCGCGTATTCTACCTGTAAGAGTCTTCCATCAGGACTGAATAGAGTTATAGCCCTGTCGTAACCCATCAAATCATTAGGCATCTGTTCCATTTCTTGTTTCCTCCACTTTCTTTACCTTATTAATGTTTCCGCTACTTTTTAAAGTAAGCAGGTTTGCTTTATAAAACTTACCAACAAGAGATAATAAGAATATGACATCATATTTATACTTATTCGCTATGCTTATCACTCCGATCATACCTCCGTCAGCTTTGCGGGTAAGCCCTTTGATCACCCTGAAATTACCTTTTATCGGCAGCAGCGGATCTAGCTTAGTAATAGTGTTAAAGAGCATCTTTTCAAATTCCTCTTCGCTATCGACGCCGCTAAGTGACGCCAGTATGTAACGCTTCTTTGGACGCATAGTCATCTCTCATCGAACATCCTTATTATATAAACTACCAGAAACGATACTACCACAGCAAGGGCAGCAAGGAGATAAACGTTCACGTTTATCCCGAAAGCACTGTCTATCCAGCTGTACAGGAGAGACACGAACCCTATGAAAACGATTATACCTATAAGCGCATACTCAATGGCTTTTTCCCACCGCTGTCTTTTCATTTAGAAAAGAGTTATCTGTTGTATATAAACATTAAATCCGCTGTAGAAAGTGTTTCTATGACTTTCATTCCTTGAACGTCCCTTTATAAGTCTTACCCAAGTGCTTTGGAGATAAGTCGAAGACCATAGTCTTGACGGTGGTCATCTCCTCTATGGTGTATCCCACTCCTTCCTTCCCGTATCCGGATTCCTTGACCCCTCCAAATGGGAAATAAGCGGTTCCGTGCGAAGGCGCAGCGTTAAGTGTCACGTTTCCACTTTGCAAGGCTTTCATTGTCTCCCAGGCGTTGTAGAAATCCTTCGTGAAAACGCACGAATCTAGCCCATACTTCGAATCGTTAGCAACGTTTATGGCTTCTTCCGTGTCTTTGACCTTTATTATGGTTATAACAGGTCCGAACGTTTCCTCATTAGCTATCTCAGCAGTTAGAGGCACGTCTACGAGCAGAGTAGGTTCGTAATAAGCTCCTTTGTGTTTCCCGCCAGCAAGAAGCTTGGCGCCCTTGTTTATAGAATCCTTTACCATCTTGTCTATCCTTTCTGCAGCCTCAGCACTTATGACAGGTCCCATCGTAATGTCGTCGCTTTTGGTCGGGTCTCCGAACTTGAAATCTGAGATGTGTTCTTTAACCTTCTTTATGAATTTGTCGTATACGCTTTCTACTACGAGTATCCTACTTATAGCATCGCATCTTTGTCCGGCCAGCTCTAAGGAGCCTTTAACGCATTGTTTCCCAGCTATTTCAAGGTCCGCGTCGGCTAGAACCAAAGCGTTGCCTTTCCCTCCAAGTTCTAAGTGTACTTTCTTTAGACCTGCTATAGAAGCTATATGTTTGCCTACCGAAGTGCTGCCTGTGAAACTTATCATATCTATTTTGTTATTAGTTGAAAGGAGGTCTCCAGTCTCCGATCCGCTGCCGGTTATTACCTGCAGAGTACCGGAAGGCAAACCGGACTTCCTAAATATCTCTGCACACATCATGAACGCTATAGGATCTGCGCTCGGAGGTTTAAGTATCACAGTGTTACCGGCGAGTAGCGCAGGCAGTATCTTTGCTATTGAAGTATAGACTGGGTAATTGAAAGGAGATATCCCTAGAACTACACCTATTGGTTCCCTTATGACTATCGCTACTTTTTCGGAGGTGTCGCTAGCCCAATCCCCAGGCAGGTATTCGCCTATTATTTTCTTTGAATCCTCCATGCTCAGTCGCATCCTCTCTATCGATGCGTTTATTTCGCCTCTTGCTGAGGACAAAGCTTTTCCAGATTCCGCTACCAGCACTCTCGCTATCTCTTCCTTGTGTTCTTCTATGCCCAGCATGACACGGTTCATGAGTTCTAACCTATCTATTGCGGCCATTTCCCTTATCTTATTTTTGTTTTTATTAGCAGATTCTACTGCGTAATCTATATCTTCAGCGTCAGCGAGGGCTATTTCTGCGAGTTTCTTGCCATCGGTCGAGCTTATTAGGTCCTGCTTTTTCTTTGTAGCTATCCATTTACCGTCGACAAAAATCTTGAATTTTGGAAATTCTCCCTTCGTATATATCTCGTCGAAGTAGGAGCTTAATTTGAGCTTAGCCATATCTTATAATATCGCGGTATTTTTAAATAAGCCTTTCTACTCGAGGTTTTCCGTTCTGATGTCGTGTCCCAACTTTTTAGCTTTAGTGAGCAAATGCTCCCTCATTATCTCGTTTGTTGGTTTGATATGTATACCTAAGGGCTTTACTTTTATTCCGTTTGAGGCTAGACCCTCTATCTTGTTTGGATTGTTTGTCATAAGTCTTGCCGAGTAGACTCCCAAGGTTTTAAGTATGTCAGCTGCGACGCCGAAGTCCCTGTTCTCATTTTTGTAGCCAGTGTTTCTAAACCCATCATAAACGCTAGAAACGTCTCCTTTTCTGTTCTTTCTCGCGGTGACGTTGCCACTTTTTAATTCAAATGTGTTGCT
Source organism: Nanobdellota archaeon (assembly GCA_021850635.1). Taxonomy (GTDB): domain Archaea; phylum Nanobdellota; class Nanobdellia; order Parvarchaeales; family Parvarchaeaceae; genus Parvarchaeum. Next base: position 6,078 of record JAJZLM010000017.1, on the reverse strand, counting down.
GTAAGCGGCAATCTTTGCTTTGATCCCGTTTCCTCCGCCTTCCTGGTTTAGGTATATCAGTAATCCCTTCTTATCCTTTGACATCTGCTTCAGCGCAAAATCTAGTTCCTGTCTACATTCACAATTGGATGCACGGAAAAGTTCGCTAGATCTACAGGAAGAATGTACCCTCACGAGTGGGTAATCGGGAGATTTGAGCTTTTTGCCCTCGAATTCACCGAATACTGCAACATCGTGTTCTTTTCCAGTAGCGTAATCGCCGAAGACAATGTAGGTTATAGGCCCATATTCTGTCGGTAAGGGAGTTCTGCCTAGCTCTATTAATCTGGGTTTTCCAGATTTATTCAATAACTTTACCATTTCATCTTCTACTTCCCACGGTTTGTCCCAGTTTTTGTCCAAATACTTAAGAATAGATAAAAATTCATCTTTTTCCATTCGTATTAGTAGCAGTCGATTTATATTAAGCTGCTTTTTAAGGTAAGCATATCTGCCGGGATAGTGTTATCTCTGAAAAATGACACTAATTTACATAATTTTGGGTCTATTGCATAAATATCTAGGTGGAAAAGGGGGTGTCCAAACTTATAGAGCTCACAGTCATCTTTGTCACTTTTTAGTTCATTATTTTTGTGTCGGTTTACTTCTAATAGAGAGGGCTATAATTATTACACTTTATTTTAATATCTCCCTTACAGTTGCATCTGCAAGTATTTTCATGGTATCAAATACCTTTAATTTTTGATGTTCTGTGATTAGCAACTGAAGATCTGTGCAAGCAAGTAACGCGCAGTCTGCAGATTTGTCTTTAAAACTATCAATAACTCCTATAAGGTTTTCTCTATCCTTACTGTTTTGCTTGCCGTTTACCAAATTAAAGATAATCTTTCCTATCTTTGCTTGTTGAATGGCGTCGGGGGTTTCATAATCTATATTATTTTCTTGAAAGGCCTTCTCATACAGCTTGTTCTGAAGGGTTGAAAGCGTTGATATTATGCCTATCTTTTTAGGATTTTTTCCTTTAAAGAAGTTTACAGTTTCTTCAATGATGCTTAAAACGGGTACTTTAACGGCGTCTCTGATATTTTCTATAAATATGTGTAACGTATTACAAGGCATTACGATAAAATCTGCTCCGGCCCTTTCTAATCTTTTTGCTTCTGTTATTAAAAAAGGCAAATATCCTTCCATACCCTCATTTTTTAAGATAGCATCTTCTTCTAGTTTATAAGGTAAAGGTACACTTGAGATTATGATTGGTGGTCTACTAATTTTGTACTTTTCCTGACAGGAAAGGATTATATCTAAGTAAAATTCGGCTGTAGTTTCTGGTCCAAGACCCCCGATAATTCCCACTGATTTCATATCATTAATAGATATGATAGTCTACTTAAACTTTTAGATTACGTAAGTGAAAAGGATAACTTCTTCTGATTATATTCTCGAACTATAGTAATTGAACAATATCCTTATATTGAAATAGGGGAGAGTTTTTCAAAATTTTAGTGCCATTTCTGATAGATAACATTATCCCTAAGCATATCTGCCCCTGCCAGGATTTGAACCTGGGTCACCGGTTCCGCAAACCAGCGTTCTGTCCAAGCTAGACTACAGGAGCGACTTAAATTTTATACACATGCTTAATATAAGTATGAGGACGCTTGCTAGCTACCTGTGCATAGATTATAGTAGAAATAGATTAAACGACGCGACTTTCAAATGAATGAACACGAGTTTATAGACCCAACTCTTTCTTTACTTTCTCTATGTTGTCTATCCTTTTCTGCAGAGGAGGGTGAGTGGAGAATAAATTTAGCAACGTATGCGCGCTGAAATTGTTGACTATGAAGAGGGATGAGTACGCACCGGGTTGTGCACTCCTGCTGCTTGGTGACGGTTGCCCGAAGACAAAAGGATTCCTACGGCTATTGACTTTCGGAGCGCTTATCTTCTTTAAGGAGGATATCAAATCGTCTGGTCTCTTGACTAGTTTAACGCTGCCTGTGTCGGCGTACATTTCCCTGGATCTGGATATACCCAATTGCACGAACATCGCGCCTATAGGGATCAGCACCGCGGCGACTATAAGCAGTATACTATTGTTTGAGTTTCTGTTGTCGATCCCGCCGAACATTTCAGAGAACAGTATAATGTTACCAAGGTAAGATATTATCATTGCAATCGTCGCAGCGACAGTGGAGATAAAGATGTCTTTGTGCGTTATGTGGCTTATCTCGTGCCCTATTACCGCTTCTAATTCGTCGTCGTTCAGCATCGACATTATCCCCCTAGTAGCTACGACTACAGAATGCTTCTCGTCTCTTCCTGTGGCGAATGCATTGGGCACGTCCGATGGCATTATCCCTATCTTCGGAGTGGGAATGTTCGCATTTTCTGCGACTTTTTTTACTATTTTGTACAGCCGGGGCTCTTCGGTTTCGGTCACGAGTTTAGTCCTAGTGATCTTGATGGCTATAGAGTCGCTCTTATAATATGAAACAACGTTTAAGACTATCGCGATAGCAAACATCACGCCCATCCATACAAATATGTCGCCAGCTAAATATCCTATGATTGCTCCGAAAGCTATTAGCAGTAGCCCGAGCACAGAAAACAGCAGCACTACTTTTGCGGCAGACATACAATAGTTATTCAATTGTAAGATACACTATATATAGCTTATTTTTTCTTCAGCAGCATGTCTACTGACTTCTTGTAAGCCTTGTACCCGTATCCGAAGTGTTCAGCGAACGCTATCATCTGTATAGGAGATTTTATCTCTTCCTCGGAGGATGCGAACGATACGTAGAGCGACGGCACCCCATAGTCGGCGCAAAACCTGCTGTTTATCAGGAAGTTTTTGTACACCTTATAGAAGTTATCGGTCTTTATCAGGGAATCGAACTTGAACATTACAAACATGCCGTTGTCCTTCAATTTGGAGCATAGACCTTTGTTCAGTATTACCGAATATTTATCCAGATCAGTCACTACGTCCGCTCTTCCCTTTGTTATCACGAAGTTAATGTCCTTGCCGGAATAAAGCTTCAGATCAAAAGGTAGTTCGTCGTCTGGATCTATGAGCTTCGAATCTTCTGCAGTGAAGACTGCATCGAATCCCAACTCCTTTATTTTCTCCAGTAATTTCGGGTCTTTTTTAGGTATTACATCCACGTACATAAATCATATATATCACAAAAGCTTAAATAGCAACTATAGATTAGATAAACGTAAAAGGTAATAATAATATGGCAGAAAGATTGAATCCTGTAGCTGATGCGAGGCTGTTTAAGGACGTGTACGTTTGCAGGAATTGCAACGCCAAGATAAGGATATCCAATCCAAAACTTCTGAGACCTATAAGAGTTAGGTGCAGACGCTGCGGAAGTCAAGCTTTGAGACCGAAACACAAAGAATTAAGGAAACTGAAGGTCTAGAACTATATGTCGCTTGTAGAATTTTTCTACGCGAATGAAAACAACATCCTAGCGCTGATAACGTTCGCTCTTATCGTACTTTTCGTCGTGATAAAAAGGAAGCACTTCTCAGTAGAAGGGAAAGTACTGTTCATATACAGGACTAAAATAGGGATCCTACTGATGCAAAAGCTATCCAAATACAAACGCATACTAAACGTTTACGGGATGCTCGGCGTTATCGCAGCAGTGTTTTCGATGGTACTTATGCTGTACTTGCTTATACCTTACCTACAGCTCATGATAAGCCGTCCGGCTACTACCCCGGCTGGCCTGGAACTGGTGCTTCCAGTGTCCGGTGTGCCTGGGATAGTAGGAGTACCTATATTTTACTGGTTGATAGCATTGGTAGTCGTAGTCGTTCTGCACGAAGCTTCTCACGGCATAGTCGCCATGGCAAAGAAGATAAAAATAAAGGCGTCTGGTTTCGGATTCTTTCTCGGATTCTTGCCGCTAGCTTTCGTAGAGCCAGATGAGAAATCGTTCGCAAGGGCTAAGCGCATAAATAGGCTCAAAGTACTCGCTGCAGGCTCTTTCACTAACTTGTTGCTGGGACTCGCGTTCCTTCTGGTGTATATATTACTGTCAAATTACATGGTCGCTTCGCATGTAGTGTCGTTCTACCCACTTGTGCTAAACATACTGAATGTAGTCCCCGGCGGGCCGGCTGCACACGCGAATCTTACTGCCAACACGACCATAACCATGATAAACGGCAAACAGTTCTTTTCACCGCAAGAAGCGCTGTCTTATCTTACGGTGCCAGTCGGTACGTCTGTAAATCTTACTTCCTCTTTAGGCAGAGTATACCAGATAACTACAGCGTACAATAGCTCCATAGACACCTCCACACACAGCTACATAGGCATAGAAGGTGAATACGCGTATTCCCAGTCCAGCTCATTTTTCATATCCCCTATAAGTCAGTCTGCTTACCCTTCGAGTGGAGCGGGCGCACAGGTGATGTACTGGTTTGACGGGCTGTTCCTATGGATATCTATAATCTCTTTAGGTCTTGGGCTCGCCAACTTTTTACCGATCTTTTACATTACAGACGGCTGCAAAATAGTAAACGAACTGCTCGGGTATGTAATAAAGGACAAGGTTAGACTGCTCAGAGTTACGAACCTTATAATAGTCGCGTTTTCTGTTCTTTTCCTGTTCCTCACTCCACTAGGAACGATCTTATTCTCCTACATTTAACTAAAATAGTAAAAGCGAGAGGCGGTCTCGAATGAAAATGTATTTAATGCTTAGCAGTCATATATTGACTGACATATGACAAAGAAAACAAAAAGTAAAAAGAAACCAGTAAAGCCGAAGCAGAAGAAACAGAAAAAAAGTACCGTAGCCGCCGTAAAAAAACAGAGTCCTATAAAAGTTATAGTCAACGTGAAGAAACTTCTGGCGCTTGATGAAGCTGTAAAATATGTCATAGACCTGAGCGGTGAAAAAGGACTGGAAATATTCAAGTATCTAATATATCACGGACCAATGGAGGAAAACCTGCTGGCGAAACAGCTGAAATTCAACAAAGCCAACGCGATAAGGAAGTTCTTGTACAAGCTTTACAATAAGAGCCTAGTGTCGTACGTTAGGAAGAAACGCGGCGTTAAAGCGTGGTACACCTATTATTGGAGGGCAAATCCGGATAGGCTAATATTCCTGCTGCAGAAAGAATATGAGGATGAGATAGCCCAAGCTAAGAAATCCATAGACTTGAATAAATCAGCTGATTTTTACGTATGCAATAACTGTAATAGGCAGTACAGCCTGACCAAAGCCCTAGAAAACGATTTTAGGTGCGTAAACTGCAACGGCGTACTATCCCATCTTGAGGCTTCCACTTTGGTAGGTGAAAAAGAGAGCAGGATATCCTTTTTGAACAGAAAGATAGAGGGATTACAGAGTCTAATAAAGACCAAGTGAACTTTTCACTTAACTCCCACGAGCTGGCAGCTTCCACTAACGTAGATAGTCGGTTTGCTAGAACATAAAGAGGGGTTTACGCTCTGCGACAACGCACATGAATACCCGAAGCTTATGTTTTGGGACAGGCAGTAGCTGCTTCCGTTATATCCAGACGCTGTAACGTTGTTGCATTCCAGTTCACACATGCCAATGGCGACAGCTCTATGATTCTCGCCCGTGTTTGTATAGAACACAGCAGCGGCTATGACCAATGCAACTATTATAAGTATAACTATCATGTTTCCCCTATCCATACAATTCTAAATTGGCGAACGTATAAATATACTAGCTGTTCCAGAGTACGGCCGAAAAACACATTTATACTTGACTGCTTTATAATAACTTATCAAATGTGAGCGGGAAAACCCACGTGCTTTAGCAATGGGATGAAAACGAACTTAAAAATGGAAAACATAAATAACAGAAGAGGTAAAATAACAATATGCTGACAGCATACAAATTTAGGTTGTATCCTAATAAGGAGCAGAAAGAAACATTCTCCAGATACTTCGGCTGCAGCAGGGTAGTGTGGAACAAAGCGTTAGAGTTAAAGGAAGAGTATTACAAAGAGCACAAGGACGACAAGACAAAGAAGGGATTGAACTACTATGATACCGCAAGATTTTTAAGG
>JAJZLM010000015.1:14997-15693 GCA_021850635.1 Nanobdellota archaeon | reverse complement strand
AAAAACCTAAAGCCATTGGAAACATTTTCATGCTGAGCCTCTTAACAGCACTCTTCTCCATCTTTTTGTTTTGGTTTGGCTTTTCTTCGCTTTTCGATATCGTTTGCGTATTCCTCAGCGTGTTTCTCCGAGCAAAAATATTTCCCGAACCGCTGCGGTGCCGTTTTCTTATCGACTTTCATACCGCATTTCTCGCAGTATCCATCAAACCACCTCATATTACCTCCCGCCCAGATGTTGCTTACCCAACTTTTTGAGTAACGCTTTCTCATCTGGAACGACGCCAGAAAATTCAAGCCTCCCGTCTATCATTATCCCTGGAATGACCATCAAATATTTTGTAAGTAGTTTGGGCTCCTTTGTTATATCGACAATCGTATATTTTTGTTTGTTTTTATCGAGGATTCTTTTTGTCTTTTCGCACCTAGAACATCCCGGAGACACCAGCAGTTTAATGTTTTTTGCCATGTTTAACATCAATGAATTTCGAAGGTTTTGCTTCGAACTCCCTCCTGCATACCGCGCTGCAGAAATGGTAGGTCTTTCCTCTATATGCTACCTTTACATTCGATTTTCGGTCCACTTCCATGCCGCACACCGGGTCCTTCTCCTTCATTCCTGCCTTCCTGGTTTTGGATTCGTTGCGGGGTCCTTTCTTTAAAACCCGTCTAATCATGAATGCGACGGCGATGAAAA
>JAJZLM010000015.1:0-14987 GCA_021850635.1 Nanobdellota archaeon | reverse complement strand
GATGCCGGCGGTGTTGTTCAATATTGCGCTGACAATCGACTGCAGGAACGCTGTAAACGCGACTTGGATGTTGACAGGCGTGAAGGTCATGTAATCCATGAGCGCCAGGTACAGGACCAGAATGCCTACGGATATCAAGACTACTCCAGACGCCAGATTCGTGGAATTTATTGAGAATCCGCGGCCGCCGATGTTAAAAGTAAGTTTTCTCCCCGCTATGATGCCTTTCTTCCCAAGCTTATATTTGTCCCACAGAAGAGCTATCAACAACAGCGGGAAAACGAGACCAAAAATATACGCCCATCCGACTATGAAGGCCAGAAGGAAAGAACCGCTGAGCGTTGTCAGTGTCAATACGCCCGCTAAAACCGGCACGCAGCACGAACTTGCGAAACCGGAGAAGACCCCCAGACCAAATATTGAAGCCGCATGTCCTAGTTTTGTTGTGGGTGCCTTGGTAGGATGGGGCATCGGAAGTGTCTTTCCTAAAATAGCAAGGACCCCCAAAATCAGTAAGAATAAGCCGCCTACATAAAGTATCTCCCTGTGGAATTGATTGAATATCTGCCCGAGTGCAGAGAACCCCAGCGCTATCGGGAGCAGCACGACGGCTATCCCGAGCATAAAAATAAATGTCATCTTCAGTATCGCCGTTTTTCTCTTGAAGGTATAAGCGAAATATGCTGGCAGTAAGACGGTTATACAGCACGGTGCTAAAAAAGCTATGATGCCGCCGAAGAACGATGCTACTATTGACGCGCTGAACAGAAGTGATATCATACCAGTGCTGTTCTTATCGCCTGCAGTATGCTATCTATAGGTACGTACATCACACCGTCGGTCCTGTAGGCGTCATAGCTCCATATTACGTCCCCAGATTTATTGACTAGAACAAAGGAATGACCGGGCGTCTGTCCGGGATGCATGCTGTATACCATCGCCCCGTACTCGTTAGAGACCTGTCCGTTGGCATCGGATAAGACTGGTAAAGTTATGCCCATCTGCGAGACATAACTAGTTAACATGTCTATCGGATTGGTGGTTATGGTTATTATTGTCACGTTCAGCGCATTGAACTGCGCGATGTCGTTCTGCATGTCTATCAGCTGGCTCCAACAGGCTTGGCAGCCTATGCCCTCCTGGAAGTAGAGCAGTACGTCTCCTCTGCTCGTGTAATTGGACAGTGTTACACTCCCCCCGTTCGTCGAGGGCAGCGTGAAGTCGGGCGCTTGCCCGGAGGATATGAGTCCGTCCGTGCCGGATGATTCACCGGTGATGCTATAAAAGCCATAAGCTATCAAAGAAACGATAACGATGAGTACAAGATAGGTGATTAACGTCTTGCGCCGCACTCTTATCGAAATCCCCCTCGTTTTTGCGCGCCGTTCGGAACTGTCTGGGTGCTTTGCGGCCTTGTGCTGGGTCAGCGCCTCTTCAGAGTCGAAGACCCTCTTGCAGTCTTTACATTCAGGAGTTTCGTTCATATGTTAATTATCGTTACATTCGATCATGCAGAGCAGGAGTTAGAGCCAGAACTCGAGGAGCCCGAGCTGCTCTGCAACAGCCCGTATCTTTGGATATAACTGCCGACGTTCTGCGAACCCGAGGCACTGAAGAGGGTCCTGCCAATTGTCATGTTCGCCGGAACCGATGAGAAGTTTATCCCATGGGACGCGTATACGACCCCTACTTCAAACATGTTTTGTGGGTAATACTCAGACAAAAATTCCTGTAGGACTGTGAATATCTGGCTCTCATTAAAGCCCTGCGATGCCAGCATTTCGATTAATGCGAGTTCCGCCGCGCCGTGATTGCAGTCCGGGAACATCGCGGGATTATCACAGCAAGGCCTGAAAGTGCCAGCGGATACGTCCACTGCCTCGTTTTGCTGCCTCGATGTCAGGTTAACAAGGTTTAGCCGGCCTATCTCGAGCTTCCCGAGAGGTAGGTACCCTCCCGTGCTGGCATACTGGTCCGGATTCCCGTAAGTAGAAAGCGGGCCTTTGGTTATTATCGTGTTGTTATTGCTGATGCCCAATGACCACAACACGAGCAGCACGAATTCACTGTCGCTGGCATTTATATCTATGTATCCGTTATAAGTACCTGACATTATCCCAGCTTCGTACCGTGTCAACGTCTGGTTGCTTCCTAGCACAGAATCTACAAGGGCAGTCTCGTTCAAGACCCCTGAATCGATCAGTCCTTTGATGGTGTCACCCCATGCAACAGGAAGCACAAAGCCGCCGGGGGGGTATACTTCATTCGCTAGGTTGTTGAGGCTTATCGAATTCGGATTGTACGTTGGCGAAGTCTGAAGCGGATACATTATCTCGTTTATAGGCCCGTTTTGACCGGACACGACGCTAAAAAAGTATAACGCGCCGATATATATACCCGCTATTACTATTACAATCAGTAATAAAAACATCTTCCTTGAGATAAATGGGAACTCTTTGTGTAAGTTCAGTGTTTCCTCTGGTCTTTCCCCGATGGGTTCGCGTGGTTTATTTTTTAGTTCGCATTCGGCGGCCGCTAATTTAATTTCGATATCATTAAGTCTCGCTTCAGCGGCTTCCAGTTTCTTTACCAGGTCTTTGTCTGTTTTGTCCATATATCACTTCTAGTTAAAATTTAATCCGCACATCCCATCTTCTTAGACTTCTCTTCCATTATTTTTCCAAACCTTTCTGATTTTTATCCTGGGCAACCTAGGATCGCCGAACCATTGGTGGATATCGGGTAGTATCCCGAATAAGTCATCATACCACCATATGGCCCCGTCATTCCGTAATATCCAGTCGGGTCATATCTGTATGCATTTACACCGCTGCCGAAAACTACCAGTGCGGTTATCGCTACGGCGCCCAAAACCACTATCACGGCGATGATGATCCAGGTTTGTGTTTTGTCATGTTTTTCCATTTTTACCTCCAAATCGATGCAATGATGAATCGATTTAGATTGGAAATAATCCTCAGAAACAGCCTTTAAAGGTAATTTGTAACTAGTTTCACGTATAGAAACGTCACTTTCTGACTATCACGTTAGACATGCCGATGCGCCTTCTTTCAATAAGGCCCCGTGCTTCGAGCTTGTCCAATGTTCTGGTCGTTTTTACCTTGGAAAATCCACTCACCGTTATCAATTTACTTTGCAGGATGACGCCCTTACTTTTGTTTATCAAGCTCCACATCGTCTGCTCATCGACCGGTAGATTCAAGTGCAACGGTTTTTGCACGTTGTTTTCCGGCTTGCTTACACGATTTTGCCTCGGCTTGATCGATTGAAAAGTAAGATGCCCCGCAACGGGCCATACGTTTACTATTATCAGCAGTACTGCACCCACTATAAATCCACCACCGCTAAGGAAACTTATAATAGCTAGACTAAGAAGCACCAAAGAAAAGTTTGTACTCTGCTTTCGTCTTTGCACAAGATAAACAAGCGCCAAAGCGATTAATACCGCGCCTATCGCCACGCTGAGAATGCTCAGAAACAAGTGTATGGAATCAACCGCAAGGAATGGAAAGGCCATCGCGTATACCTGCATCGGCATGTTTATTGGCAGGCTGAACGCGCCGTCAAATAGAATAAACAAGCCACCGACAAAATCGAATATGAAGGATGTAGTACGCATATTTGATTCTTTCATACAAAACTAATATTTTATTTAGCTTTTAACGATTTTTATACTTTTGTTATATGATCAGCCCACGTTCACCGTCCTAAAGTCTTCTTCAGCCACTTAGATAGTAAAACGTATCACGCAATAAGCCACTTTCTTATAAAAAATAGATGATGGCGACTGCAGCAATCCCTATATACAAGCTCACACTCAAGATAACATTTGCTATTGCCTTTTCAATTTCTTTCTGTGTATGCTCCATACCTATATTAGAAAAGACCTTATTAAAGCCTGTTTCTATTGGTTCCCAAAACACCTAAATTTTAGGCAGGTATCTGCAGAAGGCACCCCTCGCAAACAAGCAGTAGGAGTCCGCAGGCATCGTTTTGTGGAGTTGAGTTCCCAAAATTTACCTTCGGAACTACTGGCTAAAATGGGTCCGACGGGATTTGAACCCGCAACCAACCGGTTAAAAGCCGGTTGCTCTACCGTGTTGAGCTACGAACCCACCAATAGACAAGTAACCTATTGCTTATATTGTTGATAATTATTAAAGTATATAATCCTTGTATTCATATTCTATTATATGTCTCCAGACCTTGAGAAGATAGACAGTTATGAAGTAATCTCAGATGGTATAGTTTCTAAGATAGAGCTAGTTAGAGTTAAAGATAAATTCGTGCCAGAATACAAAGCTAATATCCCACTGATAGATGAAGGAATGCGGGCTATACTAACAGAAGTTAGAACAGAACTTATAAGAGAGTACCCCCAGAAAATACAAGTACTATCTGAAACTGGTGGACAACAACTTAAAATAGAATTTCTTGATTTAGTCAGGTCAAAACTTGGTGTATTGGTACCTGGTTTAGAGGACGAAACATACATTGCGTTGTCCGCAACTCTCCTCCATGAAATGTTCGGTATAGGTGTATTGGAGATACTGGATTCCGATCCTCAATTGGAAGAGATTGTTGTAAATGACTCAAAAAGCAATGTGATGGTTTACCATAGAAAATATGGGTGGTTGGAGACTAACATAAGGATAGAGACTGAGAATAAAATAGAAAGCTTTGCAGAGCAGATAGGTAGAAAGGTAGGCAGGCAGATAACTACCTTATCCCCGCTCCTAGATGCACAACTTCCGAATGGAGATAGGGTTAATGCTACACTTTATCCGATATCTAAGCATGGGAATACGCTAGACATAAGAAAGTTTAGAGAGGAACCTTGGACAGTAATCGACTTTCTGCAGTCCAAGACAGTTTCTTCCGAGCTAGTTGCGTTTGTTTGGCAGGCGATACAATATGAATTGTCTATAATAGTTACTGGCGGTACAGCATCAGGAAAAACGAGCCTCCTGAATGTGTTCCTGCCGTTTATTCCACCTAATCAGAGGATAATAACTATAGAAGACACTAGTGAGCTTGTGCTGCCTAGCTTCATGCAGTGGGTACCATTGATAACTCGTTTGCCTAACTCAGAAGGAAAGGGTGAAGTTACAATGCTTGATCTTCTAGTCAATTCGCTTCGTATGAGGCCGGACAGATTAGTGGTCGGTGAAATAAGAAAAAAGGACGATGCACAGACACTTTTTGAAGCGTTGATGACAGGCCACTCGGTTTATGCTACTCTACACGCAGAGACCGCACAGCAGGTCGTGAAAAGACTGCTGTCGGAGCCGATAAACCTTCCAGATATAGAGGTATCTAACTTAGACCTTGTTCTGACCGCATTTAGACAGAGAAGAAGCGGGGTGAGACGCGTACTAGAACTAGCTGAAGTAACAGAACATTACATAGCAGGAAAACTAGAACTGAAAACAAATAATCTATTCGAGTGGAAACCACGTACAGACGAGATAGAAAGGACTATAAATGTATCACAGAAACTTGAAACGAAACTAGAGCTGTATTCTGGTTTTACCCATGATGAGATAAAAGCAGACATACTTGAAAAGCAGAAAGTCCTAGACTGGATGGTCGCAAAGAAACTGAAGACCACTAATGACATAGGCCTTGCTGCGAGTCTTTATTATACTAAGAACAAAGAGTTAATGGAAATCGTAGAAGCAAACAAAGACCCTTCAGAATTGGAGACTATTTAAATGGAAAGACTGATGCCTTCTATATTCGTACCACCGGAAAAGGCCATCTTCTTCGGCAGACGATTTAGATCCATTGCTGCGTCTATAAGCAAGATGGCGCCAGGTATAGATGCCTCATTAATAGAAGCGGGAATAAGTATCTCACCTATAGACTACATCGCAGCTGGAATTTTCTCGTTAGTGGTTTTAGTCGGTGTGCTAGCGGCGGTATCAGCGCTATTAGCGCTGGTAGCAGTGGAAAGAGGAGTATTATCAGCGAGTTTGTTAGGGATACTTATTATTTTGGTTGTAGTCGTTCCAGTTATTTATTTGATATATTTTATAAACTACCCAAAGCTACAAGCTACAAGAAGACGCTCCAAACTCGATGAAACAGTTGTGTTTGCTATAAGAGAGATAATGATAAAGGTTGGCTCTGGAGTGCCGATATTCAACGCTCTTTTAGACGTTTCAAATGGAGATTATGGGCTAGTATCGGCAGAGTTCAAGGTAACTGTAGAGGAAATACAGTCTGGAGTACCCCAAGAGATAGCATTACAGAATCTTTCAAAACGAGTGCCATCACAAGCGCTTAGAAGAGCTATCGATATACTCGTCAATGCAATAAAGTCAGGTAGTGACGTGCACGGAACACTCATTATGATAAACGACATGCTGATCAAGAAGCAGCAGTCTGATATGAGGACTTACGCAGCTGAGCTTACCCCTATGTCAATGGCATATATGTTAGTCTCGGTGGTTTTGCCTAGCTTAGGCATGTCTGTTTTTTTGATATTAGGTTCCATAGCAAAATTCAACACCGCTTACATCGTATACATAGTTCCGCCCTTCCTATTGCTTTTCCAGGTGTTTTTCATGGGAATGGTAAACAGCCGTAGACCAGCAGTAGGTGTCTGATATGCAAACTTCTATAAAGGTTATGGAGCACATATCAAACATATTACCAAACAGACTCAAAGTGCCGCTAGAAGAAAACATAATATGGGCTCAACTGAAGGTAAACGATTTACCTGCGTTTATAGGCGGTTTAGTAATACTGTTCCTAGTTATATCTGTGGCAATAAGTACAATCACATTCATATTGACGTATATGCTCCTACTTGTTCCTATAATGCTAGTCGCTGGATTTTTTGCGTCTTATTTTGTTATTAGATCTGTGATAAACCTTTTCGCAGACTCCGTAGCTTCTCAGATAGAAAAAGTGCTGCCGGATATGTTGATGTTAATGGCTGCTAACCTAAGAGCCGGTATGATACCAGAAAACTCTTTTCTTGCCTCCATAAAACCAGAATTCGGAAAACTAAATGTGCTTCTTGGTCACGCGGCTATAGAAGTACAAGGAGGCAAAGACTTCAGGGAGTCTCTTGTAGAGATGTCAAGCCTTACTAATTCAAAGTTTTTCCAAGACACAATACGTATAATAGGAGAAGGGTTACGTTCGGGCGCAGAATTGCACTTAATACTAGAAAACTTAGCACAAAATATACTCCAAAATGAGACTATAAGAAATGATATGAGAGCGCAAGTAAGAAGCTATTCTCTATTTATTTTTATCGCGGCTACGATAGCTGCCCCATTATTGTACGGTGTGGCTTCATTTCTAATAGGTATCTTGGATAGTATAGGCAGCTTGTCAACGTCGGCCGCAACCGTGCCTAGTGGTGTTACTGGAGTATTCTCTTCCTTCTCGCTGCCCAAAGTATCTTCTACGCTGGTTATAGTAATATCTACGATAAACGTTGTTATAACGACTACTTCCAGCGCGCTATTAAACGGAATACTCAATACTGGCAATCCGAAGAATGGGTTTAGATATATCCCTATTTTTGTACTCATTGGTGTGGGTATATTCTTTGCCGTACGATTTGGTGTTAGCACTTTCTTTTCGTCTTCATCGTTTGGGGGAGGGGTTTAAAAACTATGGCAATAGAATTACTTAAAGCACGGGCTCATGGTCCAGTGGTTATGACGTCGCATTCACAATGTTAATACATTGAAAATTGCGAAGATCGGGAGTTCAAATCTCCCTGGGCCCATTATTTCTATGGGATAATGCTATATGCTAAAAACTGTACGCTTTCATATACGATTATACAATAAAGCTTATTAGAAGGCCAATTATACAAATTAATACATATTAGGAGATAACTATCATATATGCAGGATAAAAAAGAATTAAAAGAATTTCTATCGAGAAAGAGTTTTTTAATATTAGATGGAGACGGAACAATGTATTTGTGGGATAAGCCACTACAAGGCGCGAAAGAGCTCCTAGAAAAGATAAGGAAAAATGGAAAAGACTTTGTAATCATAAGCAACAACGATTCAAAATCTAAATCCACCAGACTCAATGAATTGAGAAGTCTCCTTAATTTCGATTTAGAAGAAAGAAACCTGCTCCTCCCCAATGAGCAGGTAATAAACTACCTCAAAAAAGAAAGGATAAAGAGTTTTTACGGACTGATTACAAAAAGCTTTAAGGAAGAACTGGAAAAAGCAGGATTTGTATACGATAGAGAATCCCCTTCTATAGTAATAGTCGGTTTTGACACAGAGCTGACATACGAAAAACTGGAAACTTCTATATCGCTAATCAAATCTGGAACAAAATTTATACTAACTCACATAGACCCATTATGCCCATACAAAAACGGTGGAGAAATACCCGATGCTGGTTTGATAGTATATCTGGTTGAAAAGGCGACTTCAAAAGAACCGGTAAAAACCTTCGGAAAGCCATATAAAGATATTATAGAATATGCTCTTTCTAGAAGAGGTTTTAGGAAAAAGGACTCTGTGATTATAGGAGATAGAGTAAATACTGATATAAAGATGGCAAATGAGAATGGTATAGATTCTATTCTACTTACAAAAGGTAAGAAGACAGAAAAAACGTTGTATAAGCCGACATTCGCAGTTAAATCTATAAAAGATATTTCAACTATTATCTGACCAACTAACTAGATGCATATGCCAATATGATTTAGGCGTATACTGTTTTGAACCTAGAGAATCTTTGCTCTATGACATCCCAGTCGAGATTGTTCAAGAAAGGTGTAAGATAACTTGCCTTGTCGGCTCCATAATCAACGTAATATGCGTGCTCGTAAACATCAAGTGCTATTATAGGTATGGCTCCAAGTACCCCACCATTATCATGCCCATCGAGAAGAAAATTCCTAAGTTTATTGTCAGTCGGATCTATACATAGCACAGCCCACCCTCTCGACGCCTTAGCCGTTGTTGTCAAGTCTTCTTTAAAGGTATCAAAGCTGCCGAAATCTTCCTTTATTTTTTTGATTATTTCCATATCCTCGGAAAACTTACCGTTCCCCCCTAATATGTCGAAGTACAATTCGTGTAGTAATTGGCCAGCTGCATTAAATGTCTCTTCTTTCTTTAGCTCCCTAAATTCACTATAGTTTGCATTAACGCTAGCTTTGTCGGCTGTCTTTAGTTTTTCGTGGACTAAATTACGCCTTGTTACATACCCTTTATAATGGATATCATGGTGAAAACTTAACTGCTTGGTTGAAAGCCCTTTCAGCTCTTTATACTTAAGCGATTTCACTTCATACTGCGCATCGTAGTTCATGCCAACCTCCAGAAGTTGAACCGCAGATTACTCTGCGAATCTCACACTAATATTATATAAAGCTGTTATATTTAAACGTTCTTTGCAGAAAATTAGTACGTTGAATAATAGTATATTTACATACACGCTCAAACATCAGAAGGCGATAACTTTTCAGATTTTTATAACCGAATAGTAACCTAACGCTAGGATTAACAGATAAGTTTAAATATGACAAAAATAAGATAATACGTATTCTTTATTGAATTATGGAATCTACGAATACAACTGAAAGAAGTGAAAAGAGCACACGCTTTTTTATAGTAAGAGTTACGCTTGGTCGAGAAGCGCAAGTACTCGAAAGACTAGAGTCTCAGATATCCCGCGTACCCGGGGTGTATGCGATAATAAAACCCTACTCCCTCAAAGGTTACATCATAGTAGAAAGCGACGAATATGACAGCGTATTGCAATTAATATACAACATAAAACATGTGAGAGGAATAATAAATAAAGAACTATCAAAAACTGAAGCACTCAAAACAATAGAGCGGAAAAAGCAAACAATAGAAATAAATATAGGGGATATAGTTAAAGTTCTCGCTGGTCCTTTCAAAGGAGAAAGTGCGACGGTAAAAAGCGTAAACAAGGAAAAAGGGGAGATAACAGTTATGTTTTTAGAATCGGCGGTGCCAATAAATGTGAATATAAAAATGTCTGAAGTTTCCACAATAAAAAGCGAGAGTGAAGAAAAATGAAAAGCACTGTAAAAATTGTTGTTGAAGGAGGAAAGGCTACACCTGCGCCACCTCTTGGGCCCCAGATAACTATGCTCGGACTTAAAGCTCCGGAGGTTATAAAGAAAATAAATGACAGCACTAAAGAATTTGAAGGAATGAAAGTGCCTGTTATTATAGAAGTAGATAAATCCACTAAACAGTATACTATTAACGTCCTAATGCCGTCTGTCTCCCAGCTATTGATAAAAGCGGCCAAAATAGAGAAAGGATTCGGCGACAGAAAAGACAGCGCTTCTATATCATTCGATGCTGTTAAGAAGATAGCTATGGACCATTCAAAATACTCGCTAGCCAAGGATGAAACGAAATTGATAAATGAAATACTTGGAAGTTGTGTAAGTTTAGGCTTAAAAGTTGATGGTAAGGACCCAAGAGAATTAATAAAGCGATAATATGGCTTTTTTACTAGATCAGATATCAGTTCTGATCTACCAGTATAGGTATCTAGCCGTATTCGTGTTGATGTTTTTAGAATCTGTAGCTTTGCCCATTCCAAGCGAGGTGGTCTTACCATTTGCTGGTGCGATGATTGGCCTGAATATACTAGACCCAGTAATAGCGTTTCCTATCGCAGTCATTGCCTCTGTCTTAGGCAGTCTTGTAGGTTTTCTTTTAGGATATTTCTTAGGAGTGGACATCATTTTCAGATATGGTAAAAAATTTGGATTCAGAATGAAAAGTTATAGCGATGGAGAGAAATGGATTAAAAAGTATGGTGTTCTCTTTGCTTTAATCTCTAAATTGCTGCCTGCAATAAGGTCCATTTCGTCTATAATCTGTGGTGCCTTCAAAATGGATATAAAGAAATTCCTTCTATACACAACTGTAGGTATTATAGTATGGTCTGCTGCGCTTATGTACGCCGGATACGCTCTTGCTAGCAATTGGAATCAGATTGCGTCTTCTATAGCTAGTTCCGCCTTATATGTAGTTATTGGTTCTATAGTAGTGTTGCTGGTGATTATAAGAAGATGGGTAGTAAAAACCGCTAATAGTATGCTATTAAAACTGCGTAATTTGCATAAACTAGTAAAATAATTGAACTTATACTAAAATCGACAATACCCCAAAAGCAAAAATATACTCCAGCACCTATCGATTTCCTAAAATTAAAGACTTTAAATTTATCGGTTTTCTAACTATATTACTGAGTTTGGTGAGCTGACAGAGTGGCCATGTACTCGTCTGCAAATGACAGTTACGTCAGTGCGTAATCAAGACACGGCCAACGAGGCAGGGGGGTCCGATTCCCCCGCTCACCTTTTTCAGTACTTCCGAAGGTAGATTTTGTCAGCTCTGACTAATTGGTGGCGTTAAAAACAACGTATTCTTTCTAAGATATTACCTATCAAATTCCATGCACTTATCTAAGTTATTTTAGATCTATAATGTGAATCAAGTACCAATAGTCTAAAAGATTACTCTTTCTTTATTTCTAACTGTGTCGGGGGAAGTTCTTTTTTAGAAAGTTTATTTTTCCTAAATAATAGAATAGCCCCTATGATAAACGCAATTGCACCGGCAACTCCGAATATTATATCAAGAGATAATACCACGCTAGTAAATGGAGCCACAACACTAGTTGGTATACTAACCGTGAATGAGTAAATGGTAACCCCAGACAAGAAGTAAGGCACTATAAACATTAGTGGGATGTAAGTTGAAACAAAAGATATTATAGCTGAAGACAGCAAAGTTCTACCGAAAGCAGTCAATTTTGTGTATACCCCTTTGTAAGATAGAAACATCAGCGCTGCCCCAATAGCCATTATTACTTCTAGTATCAGTTGATACAACCCTAAGCTAGATGTTGTTAGAAAAGGCATTATATTAGTCTTTGTACTTAGTTGCTGTGATAGAAAGCAAAGTATATTACAATTCGGATTTTGTCCTATCAAAGACGCCAATTGATTTATTTGAGTACTGTTAAGAGTCTGGCCGCCAGAGTATATGCTTCCTGATGTCGAAGCGTTAATTATTTGGTGTATTGTGCTGTTGAAGTACTGTGGAGATAGGACCCCTGATACATTCAATGAGAAAAGGGTTATAAAGAAAATGACCCCAAAAAAGAGCATAATCCCACCTATCCACTTCTCTAAGCCTTTTAAGATAGACATAACTAAGATTATAAATGCCTGTTAATAAACTTTATTAGCCAGGCTGTTATAAGTTATTTATGCGCGTTTATAATACCTTAGGAAGGAAAATTGAGGAGTTTACTCCCATTAATGATAAGGAAGTAAAGATATACTGCTGCGGGCCCACTGTGTATGATTTCCCACACATAGGTAATTTGAGGGCTTTCATTTTCTATGATATTATTAGAAGAACCCTCCTCTACAATGGTTTCAGAGTGAAGCAGATAATGAATATCACTGATGTCGACGACAAAACCATAAAGAATTCTAAATTGAGAGGTATGGAATTAAGTGAATACACTAAGATTTATACAGATGCCTTTTTCGAGGACTTGAAAAAACTAAATATAAGCGAATTTGAGGGGTACCCTAGAGCGACGCAGAGTATAGGCGCTATGGAGACCATGATAACTGGTCTTTTATCAAAAGGTTACGCATACAAGTCTAACGATGGGATATACTATTCTGTTAGCAAATTCAAAGACTATGGAAAGCTTTCTGGTATGTCGCTAAAAGAGACTAAATCTAGGATACAGAACGACGAATATGACAAAGACAGCGCAGCAGACTTCGCTTTATGGAAAACCTGGACTCCAGATGATGGTGACGTATATTGGGAAAACGACTTACCAAAGGGCAGACCGGGGTGGAGTATAGAATGTTCAGCGATGGTTTTTAAAAACTTAGGAGAAAGCATAGACATCCATGCTGGTGGGATAGACTTAATATTCCCACATCACGAAAATGAGATAGCACAGAGTGAAGCATTTACGGGAAAAAGATTCGTAAAATATTGGCTACACTCTGAACATTTGTTAGTAAATGGTAAAAAAATGTCCAAAAGCCTACATAACTTCTATACACTCAGAGATTTGGAAAAGCTTGGATTCGATGTTATTGCATTTAGACTATTGGTGCTTGATTCACATTATAGATCTAAAATAAATTTTACTTTAGATATATTAAAAAAATATGAAAAAACGCTAGACGACATAGATATAACCCTAAAATCATATGAAAAACTCCCAAAGGGAAATAAAAAAGGGCACGAAGAAGTTATATCTGAAATTTTAAATGAATTTAAAAAATCTATAAATAACGATTTCGACACGCATGAAGCCATAAAAAATTTCTTTATGTTAATAGAATTATTAAATGAGGATATAAAGTCGGGTTCCACAGACAACGAATCATCCGAGGCCGCGATGCTAGCGGTGCAGAAAATGGATTCTATCCTCGGGGTAATCGACAGATATTCGGTACCGGATGAAGTAATAAAACTTGCGGAAGAAAGAAGTAAACTTAGGGATTCTAACGACTGGGCCGGTGCTGATTTAATTAGAAACAAGATAAAAGAAAAAGGTTTTAAAGTTATAGATTTATTCGGATCTAATTATACTATAATTAAGAACAGACAACATGGGAACTAAGAGTAAAAACTACAAAACATTTGATTACTACTACGACGAACTGTCTAGTAACTTAGCGGACAAAAAATTATTCTTTTATTTAAATCCTAAAACGGAGATTACAGACAGAAAATTTTATAGCGAGGAGGTGTTTTTAATAGCGATTTTAGATGAAGTCTATAGACACGTAACTGGACTAGAAGATTTTATGTTTTATGTGATATCCAATCCGACTAATTATTTATCTGTTCTTTTTAATAAGTACTTGAATGAAACTAACAAAATAGATGAAGCTAATAATATAGTCGATTCACTGTCTAAATTAGAATTAAATCTAATCCCTCTAATGACGGTCAAAGAAGAGTATGACAAAGAGGACCTTATAAAGAGCTATAACAGTAGTATAAAAAGTATTATAGAAATAGAGGATAGATTAACACATTTAGAGGAAGGCTTAAAATCATATTATAGGAGAGAGCAAATAAAGAAGAAAAAGGATTTGTATATAAGTTAAAACATTATTTAGAATAATCTGGCCTGAAAACTCTATCAAAACGATCATTATTGGACTTATACCAATTCCCATTGAACCGTATAAATGATTCATTCCTGCTGTTGACTACCCGTTGCACAGTATAATCATCATCCTTAGGAACATGCTTTTGTTGGATGGTTGCTTGTAATTGCGCAGTACTTATAACTTTAGGGTATGCATATACTTTAATTTTTAAAATATTTTTGGGTTTATAATTTGTATTTGTGTATAGGTTCACTATATGTTCTTTGTGTTTTAAAATAAATGCAATGCCAAACATAGCTATTATGATTAAAGACAAATAGGCTATTGCATTATCGAATATATTGACTAGATATGCTGTTACCTTAATAGGTAGATACTTGCTATTCAAAAGTATAACTGATAGCGTCAGACCAAAATCTAACACCGCAGAATAAACTGACAGTTTAATCGCTGTGTTTGAGATTTGTTTGTGTAAAATAGCCATATTCTTTATTAATAATAACTAACTCCATAAATTTATACATTAAATTTCAAATAAGATTAAAATCATTAACACTACATCAGTACTTCCGAATGTAATTTTTGGCAAATCTGCCTCACAGATGCCTTCTGAGAGCACAGCAGTTAAGGTTTACGCAGACTCCTTCCTTTCAAACCGGACATTCCTTTACTGACGTTTCGGCAAATGACAGTCAGTCTTTTTTATACCGGTTTTCATAACCTGTTATGTACCAGGAAAGCGTGAAGGAAACCGCAAGGGAAATGGCAAAGCAGGGCATGACTATAATGCAGATAGCTACAAAACTCGGTG
>JAJZLM010000008.1 GCA_021850635.1 Nanobdellota archaeon | reverse complement strand
AATGGGAAAAGGCATAAGGATGGAAGTTCACAGGGAATTTCCAAGGGATAAAGTAAAGCAATTGACCATAACAAAGACCCCGACAGGCAGGTACTTCGTCTCCTTAACAGTGGATGATAAAAAAGAAGCGCCTGTAAAGGTCAAGATAACAAATAATCCCAACAAGACCATAGGCATTGATATGGGATTAAAGGACTTTGCCGCATTGTCTAACGGCATAAAGATAGCAAATCAAAAATACCTGCAGAGAGCGGAAAAGTTGCTTAAAAGCAGGCAGAGGACACTGTCAAGGAAACAAAAAGGCTCAAACAATAGGGACAAGGCAAGATTAATGGTCGCAAGGACCCACGAAAGAGTCACAGATCAAAGGAACGATTTCCTACACAAGGTATCGACAGCGATAACCAAGTGGTTCGATACCATAGTGATAGAAACGTTGAATATACAGGGAATGAAAAGGAACCATAGCCTTGCAAAGTCAATAAGCAACGCAAGCTGGAGCAGGTTCTTCCAGTTCCTTAAGTACAAAGCAGAGAAACAGGGAAAGAACATAGTAGAGATAGGGGTGTTTGAGAAGTCGTCAAAGACATGCCATGTATGCGGACATGTCAACAATAGTTTGACGTTAAATAAGAGAGAATGGATCTGTCAGGACTGCAACACACAATTAGACAGAGACGTAAACGCAGCGATAAACATAAGGGATTTTGGTTTGAAACAAGTAAAACTGGACCCGATACCCTCGGACAGAGGGGAATTTAAGCCTGTGGAGAATCCTCTGACGGCGGAACTTGCTAAGATAAGAATCTCATCGAGATCTACGAGCCATGATTTAAAGAAGCAGGAACCGGTCCTGCAGCAGATAGCTGCGGAAGCCCACGCTCTTTAGAGGTGGGAGGATGTCACATAAATAGGTCTCGACGACTATTCTGTACCTAATATGTGTAGGATAGTTACACATTGAGCAGGTAAGTTTTTATCGTGTAAACGAATAATATACTGAGTGGGCAGCGACGGGATAAAAATACTGGATGTATCGTATAAACCTGTAAGAATATACTTAAAAAAGCGGTTCGAGATAGCTAACGAAAATTATTCCTACTGTGATGTCACCTTGGTAAAAATAAGCGCACAGAATTGCTACGGAATAGGGGAAGCTGCTCCCGACGAATCTGTAACAGGAGAAAATATTGTTACTGTGAAGAATTCGCTAAGCAAGTTTAGGGCAACGTTAATAGGCAGGGAAGTGTCAGACGTGCCGAGTATAATGCATGACTTAGATAAGCTAGTCAGTGGGAATAATACGGCTAAAGCAGGAATAGACATAGCACTGTATGATCTCTTAGGGAAGTTTAAGAACAAAAGCGTTGTCTCTCTTTTAGGAGGTAAAGGCAGGTCCAAAGAAACTTTTATCACGATAGGGATAAGCAGTGCCAAGCAATCTATGGAAGAAGCAGTTTTCTATAAAGAAAAAGGTTTCAAGTCGCTAAAGATAAAGGTAGGATTGGATTCGGAGAAGGATGAAACTAGGCTAAGACGTATAAGAGAAGTTGTAGGAGAAAACATAAAGATAGTAGTTGACGCGAATCAGGGGTACAGCGTAGGCGATGCTATAGCTTTCAGCAGAAAGATAAATGATATAGGGATAAGTTTTATAGAACAGCCAATAAAAGCAAACGATATCACTGGATTGAAAAAAGTTAGGGAAGCAAGTGATATTCCAATAATGGCGGACGAATCACTCAAGAGCATAGAAGACTTGAGAAGGATGTTGCGCATAGGTGCTGTTGATCTTATAAATATAAAACTAATGAAAAGCGGAGGAATATCTAAATGCGCTGAGATAGCAGAATTAGCGGAAGAAAACGGTATAGGCGTTATGATAGGATGCATGGACGAAACAAAAGTAGGTGTGGCTGCAGGGATGCACTTCGCCTTGACTTATGAGAACGTTGGTACAGTAGATTTGGATTCTCACCTCACTCACAGAAATGAAGTTACATATGGAGGCGTAAGCACTTCAGATGGTAAGAATACCATTTACAAAAGCAAAGGATTAGGGTTGAGGCTTAAAAGAGGGATACTGTAACCAGCTTAGCATACAAATTAAGGTTTATAAACTATGCAGTATCATAATATATATTATAATGATTAAAGACGGGTCTAGTGACTCGTTACAAAAGTGAAAAGTAGAAAAATATCAAAATATCACCATCATAATCGTTGATTTTGGGAGTTGAGTGCTCCTTTGGTAGATATTCTGAGAGTATAGGAGGTAAAATATGGCAAAAATAGGACCGACTTCATTTAAGTACGTATTGAAGGCCAAATTCACTGTGGACAGTCTGGTAGATAAACCGGACGTGATAGGAGCGGTATTCGGGCAGACAGAAGGATTATTGGGCGAAGAACTCGATTTAAGAGAAGCTCAGAAAAACGGAAAGATAGGCAGAATAAACGTTGAAAGTACTTCTTCTAATGGGAAGACTACTGGAGAAATAATACTCCCGACTTCCTTAGACATAGCTGAGACTGCTCTTATTGGCGCAGCTATAGAGACTATAGACAGGATAGGCCCATCGAAGGCAAAAGTCACAGTCAGTGGGATAGAAGACGTCAGGGTTTCAAAGCGTGAGTACATAATGAACAAAGCTTTGCAGCTACTGAATGAGTCGCTGAAAAATAGCGCCGTGGACACTACGGAGCTACTCCAGAAGCTTTACGATGAAGTAAGGCAGAAGGAGCTAATAGAATACGGCACAGAGAAACTTCCAGCCGGGCCGGAAATAAACGATTCGGACGATATAATAGTCGTAGAGGGTCGTGCAGATGTTCTCAACATGCTTAAGCATGGTTTCCCTAATATAATAGGTATGAATGGAACTAACATCCCAAAGACAGTAATCGATCTGAGCAGGAAGAAGACAGTTACTCTTTTCGTAGACGGTGACAGAGGAGGAGATATGATAATAAACGCCTTCATGCAGATGGGTCACGCAGACTTCATAGCTAAAGCTCCAAACGGCACAGAAGTCGAAGAGCTTTCAAAGAAAGAGATAAACCAAGCGCTTCGCGGCAAGATTCCTGCAGAGGAATACGAAGCAGGGAGTCCCAGAAGGGAACAGTCGGCAGAACGCGTTGAGAGAGTACAGAGTCAACCTAACAGGCAGCCAGTGGACATACCACAGGAAGTAAAGGAAAAATCCCTAAGCCTTATAAATGAGATAATAGGCACACGCGGTGCTTTCCTAGTCAATGATAAGTTCGAGATAGTCGGCAAGATACCGTATAAAGAAGTAGAGGCGGCTATACTCAACATAGAAGATATATTTATGATAGTCCTTGATGGTGTCATAACCGACGAGATAGCGAAATCAGCGGAACAGAGCGAAGTCAAGTACGTGATAGGCAGCAGAGTAAGTGGAAGCAGCTCAACCGTGAAGCTTGCGTCGTATGAAGACATTGGATATACATACAGATAGGGCTTAGAACGTCGATTCGCAGCTATAGATAATGCAAGTATGCGCGATAGATACCCTAATTAACCTTTTGTAAATATAGGGCAAAAACAGAAAGAGATATAAAATATAGTGGATATAATGTCCTATAGAATGAAACAGATAACAGTATGGAAGAATTTATAGTCGTAGAACAGAGCAAAACAGCGGACGGTAAGACGTTCATAAATGCAGCCGTAAATTTTATAAAACCTACTTATGTGAAAGTCAACACAGATATTCAGCTTAAGTTCGACGACAGAATACAAGTAGAAGATGGCAAAACTATTTTAAAGGACGGTAAAATAATAGGCACAGTTGCACAGATAAAGACTGATGAAGGCATAGCAGTAGACACGGAATACGACATAAAATACACTGGCGGCTATAGTGTAGACGGCAAGAAAGTTTATCTAGACAGGAACTTTCCCAAGGAGATATTCATAGGCGACAAGTCTATAAACTGCATTTCGTCCATTGCAATCCATCACGAACTCGTGGAGAAGTGGCTCATAGACGACACTTATACCTACCCATACGCACATAAGATAGCTACTATGATAGAGCGCGCGTACGTGGAGAGCAAAGGGATATCATGGGATGATTATTCCAAAGAGGTCAACAAGAACTTGTCGCTGATATCATCAAAGAAGATGGAAAAGAGTCCAAGCGACTTAGATATGTCCCCTTACATTTATGATAAAGATATAGGCATAATAAGCGAGATAAGAAAGAGCCAGCTAGAATGAATATTTAATCGACTACTTTTTCTAGAAGTTCAAGATACGGTTCCTCGGATGATATCCTTACTTTTGCATTTAGAGGTATAAGCATCTGATCATTACTGTGTCCGAAAGGCAGGCCGAATATCGAAGGTTTGCTCAATTCCTCCATATACCCTTCTATTACTTCCTCTATAGCTGGCATCGGTTCATCTATGGTCGGTATATCAGTGAAATCTCCAAAAGCGAATCCATTGAACTTCTTCAGCATCTTAGATAGCTTTAGTCTGAACATATACCTGTCTATATCAGCAGCAGTGGAACCAGTGTCCTCCATAAAAAGTATCTTTCCTTCTGGTTCTGTGATGTATTCCGTACCTATCAACGACGCGAAAACCGACATACAAGTGCCTGCGCTTACTCCCTCCGTTTTCCCAGGCACCGCGTATTTTATAACTCGGTTTATGTATCCACTTATATCCGTGGACTCCCCACTCAATACGCTCATAAACTGTTTGAAGGATGGTTTTTTTATCTCGTCTGCGTCTACTCCTGGCATAGGGCCATGGAACGTTATCAAGTCAGTCATTTTATTTATCGCTAGGTGGAGAGCAGTTATGTCGCTATAACCTACGAATATTTTCGGGTGAAGTTTTATCAGGTCAAAGTCCAGGTATGGGAGTATTCTTATCGAGCCATATCCTCCACGCGCACAGAATATCGCTTTGACTGAATTGTCTTTAAACGCATCCATTAGTTCCTCGGCGCGGTCTTTGTCGGGTGCAGCAAGGTCACCCCTTTGAGCTAATCGTCTTATGTTCTTGCCCAAGGATATCTTATACCCTAAGTTCTTCAGCGCAGATATACCCTTTGAAAGGTCCCTTATATCAGTTGCACTTGCAGGTGTTACTATTCTTATGTCGTCTCCTACTTTAAGAGCAGGAGGCCTGATCGCGTTCCTCATACAAATCTATGAAAGCACCTCTATTTTAACCTTTCAGAGTATCTAAGGAAACACGGTATAAAAAGCCTGAAAAGCGTATAATAATCGTAAACAAGCAAAGTTATTTAAAGAAAGTTGTAGATAACATATCAGTGTGAATTTATGGAATACAAGTTGGTCGGTATCAACGAATTGAGGAAAGGAGATACTATACTTGTGGATGACCAGTTCATATGCAAAATAACTGATATCACTCTCAGTGCTCCCGGAAAACATGGCCACGCTAAAGCTAGGATAGAAGCTGTAGGGATGCTTGACGATAAAAAAAGGGTTTTCGTGATGTCCGCGGAAGACCGCGCAAAGATACCTATAATAGAGAAACGCACAGCACAGGTCATAAGCGTTAATGATAATAAAGTACAGCTTATGGACATGGAATCATATGATGTGTTTGAAACCGATGCTCCCTCAGAAATTAAAGACAAGCTGAAAGAAGGGGTACAGGTTACCTATTCTGACATGATGGGGCAGAAAGTGATAAAAAGCGTAAAGTAGATAGTCAAACAGCAGAACATTATATTTTAATAATATCCCAGTTTTATGGTATCATGGGTGTCCGCGAAACGCTTGACAAGATTATTGATGATTTCGTCGGGTACCTAAAAAACAATGATAAGTACAGTCTACTAGCTTATTCTAACATCAAAAGTGAAGACTTTATAATAATAGAGAACAATGGATCACATCTCGCGTATTGGGTTCCGGAAGAGGATAAATTTTACATAACGCGCGGTATGTTGAAGAAAACTTATCTCGCAGCCTCTAAGAAAAGGGGTAAGTACACTGAAATCCCATTATCACGAGAAGATATGATAAACGTAGAGGAAAATGCAAGAAAGTTAATAATGCATGAAATAGCTCATAAGATAAACCGAACGTCAGGACTTTTTGATTGTAGTCGCGCAGATCCTGTCACTGCTTCGACGTGCTCCTTAGACACAGATCATGGGCTGTCATTTGCGCTTTTGTCGCGCGAGATAGGTGGTTATCTACCGACCACTGTGTATTCTAATAATAGATTGGAAGATTTCCCGATTTTTTCAGAAGTAAAGGAGTGGACTAACAAAAACAAGCTTATCGATAAAGTATACGCTGAATTATCCTGTAGGAAAAACGGAAAGGAACCGATAACGCTGGTAAACTTAAATGGTTCAGGATTAAGTTACAGTTACATAGCGCGTGAACTCACAAATAGAAATGGAGGGAGTCTAAAGGACTTCGGTAATGAAGGTGTAATGCTATTATCCGACGATGATGGCATACTTGTGAAGTACAATGACAGTTTTTACGTGTCCAAGATATCTTTCAATAACGGAGTCCTAGGAATCAAGCATGGCAGAATAGATATTACTGACGGCCATATTATATATCAGTGAATCTAGTTCGAACTTACTGCTTGTATCTAGGGTTATCTAATCACGTTCAGCAACGATATGAATGGATGTATCCTGCGGCTCAGGGGCCTTCTTCTGAATTTGCCACCTAATTTATCTAAAATTTGTATATCCGTAGGTCCTAATTTGAAGTCGACAGATTTTGCGTCTTCGGCTGCATGTGCAGACGTAGAAGCCTTTGGTATTGTTATCACGCCTTCTTTGGATATAAGCCAGTTAAGTGCTACTTGCACAGATGTCATAGAATATTTTTTGCTGATATCAGACAATTCTGTTACTAGTTTACTATACTTATTCGTGAAGATCGCACCCTTTGCCAGAGGGCTATAAGCTATCAGCGTGACACCCTCTTTCTGTAGGTACGGCAACAAGTCTTTCTCCAGATCTCTGACAATCAAACTATATTCTACTTGGTCAGAAACTATATCATGATTGCTTAGAAAATTCTGCGCATCTATGAACTGCTTTTTGGAAAAGTTGCTTACTCTTATATATTTTATCTTTCCGTCCAAAACTAGCCTATAGCAGACAGTTTTTCGCCGGTTTTACCGAGATTTTTGTATATCATAACTGATAGTAGGAGTCCCTTATATTAACGGTTTTTGCGCTATGCGGCTCTATAATATTAGCCGCACTCTACACTGCCTATATCAGACCACCGTGTGCCATTCTGCGCGGTGTAACTGCAAGTAGCTATCTGTTTGCCTTCGAATACGTCGTAGCAGTGATATATTGTTCCATTATAATCTATAGTGTCCTTGCAGAAATAAGTATCCGCCGGGATGTTGTTTGCTGACGCTGGTTGTCCACAGTATGTAGCACAGTTAAAAGTGAAAGATGCCATAGATGTGCTCGGAGATTTAGGAGTCCCAACCTTGATTATAGGTAGGATTATATAGACTATGACGAATATCAGTATGACTACGGTAAGTATTATGAGTATTATAGTTGAGGTAGGCAGTTCCTGTCCTTTCATAGCTTATACTTTGCAAGCGCCTTTTTTATAGTTTCGAGTCCGACCAGTGCACAGCCCACTCTAGAGGCGCTTATGTGGTCTATCCCGATTATCCTTTTTACGTCTTCCAAACCCATACTATTTACTTTATCCGAGCTTTTACCGACTACTTCACTGCAAAGTTTGGATATAGAAACCGTGGATATTATGCAACCGTTGCCTTCGAAAGATGCCTCTTTTATCGTGCCATTCTCCATCTTTAAGTAGACATTGAAAGTATCTCCGCACGACGTAGAATATCCTTCCTCCGATACATCGAAATCCTGTAACTTACCAGCATGTTCTGGGTTCTTATATATGTCTATGAGCTCATAATATTTGTCTTCATCCATACATATTGCCTATTTTTTTAATCTCCGCAAGAAAGGTGTCTATCTCGTCGTACGTATTATAAAAGTAAGGACTTGCCCGCGCGACTCCGCCTTTCACATGGAGCTTGTCCTCTATAAGGGGTTGGGCGCATTGAAAACCGGAACGTATCGCTATCCCTTTTTTGTTTAGAAGATAAGCCACGTCATGCGGATGCGCATTCTTGACGCTGAAAGAGAATATGGAGCCTCTTTCTCTGCTTTTTCCGCTGTATATATCGAGGCAATCTATGGAAGCCGCTGATGAATAAAGATAATCCATCAGTTTCTTCTCGTATGCATATATTCTATCCATCCCTACCTTATCTAGATAGTCTATAGCCAGACCTAGTCCGTAGGCGTCTGCAACGTTTGGGGTACCGGCCTCGAAGTAAGCCGGCACATCCGCGTATTTTATGTCGTTCATTTTGACGCTAGATATCATTTCTCCTCCAGTAAGGAAAGTACCGAGTTTTGGTATAACCCTCTTGTTTATGTAGAGTACACCTACTCCCATAGGTCCAAGCATCTTATGTCCAGAAAAAGCCAGAAAATCTGCGTCTATTTTTTTAACGTCGAGTTTAATGTGAGGGGCAGTCTGGGCCGCGTCCACTAATACTAAAGCGCCGCTCGCGTGTGCAAGTCTTGATATTTTTTCTACGTCCGTTATAGTACCGGTAACGTTAGACCCGTGGGTAACCGCTACTAATTTTGTGTCCTGTCTTATGTTCTCGAAACGACCCATGTCAAGTTCTAAGTTGTCATCAACTCCTACGATATCCACGAACATGCCTTTATCCCTTAATCTAAGCCATGGGAGCAGGTTAGAGTGGTGCTCTAGATAGGTAGTGAGTATTCTGCTTCCTCTATCCATCTTGAGGGAGAAAGATACGAGGTTTATGGCTTCTGTAGTGTTCCTTACGAATATTATCTCTTCGGGGGACGCATTTATGAACCTTGCCACCTTTTCTCTCGCAGTTTCGTATGCTTTGGTCGATTCCTCGGCTAGCTTATGCAGGCTTCTCAGCGGATTTGCGTTTATATTTTCGTAAAAGTATTTTATCCCGTCTATAACTGTGCTCGGCTTTTGTGATGTAGCTGCATTATCCAAGTAGATAAGGGGATTCCCCTCTATAGTCTTTGACAGTATAGGAAAGTCTTTTCTGACCTCATTTGCATCAAAATCTGACATATCGATTCACAATATATAGAGTATAAACCGTATTTAACTATTTCAATTGCCGTCAAACTGCTATATGCAGGTAAGATGAGGCTATGTAGCCTATGAAGAAAGTCACAGCGGCGGCTAGCAGACTTAATGAAATGGCCCTGCCCATATATCTTCCTATGTTTTCATTCGAATTCATCGCGATGACTGTGGATATCATTCCGATAGTGATAACCGTGAGCGTTACTGATATCACAAGGTTTAGATAAGGACTAGTATTGATTATCACTCCCGCTAGGAAACTTACTAAGGGTATAATGGCACCCAAGATATAGAAAGCACCCACATATATCGCATCCTTCACCGGATTTATTCCTGTCTTCGTCTCTCTATCGTATATCCTGCCTTTGCCTGCCAAGAATTTCATTAGTGGGTTCCCACGCTCCCTCTCTAGGACTTTATAAACAGGATCCCTAAACTTTTTTAGTTTTATAATAAGCTCGTCTAATCCTTTATCGAACTTCTCATAAGTTCTTGAATGCTTTTTAAGGTCTTCTATAAGGCGTTCTTTTGCAACCTGCAGTTCAAGTTCCAGCCTGTTTATGCTATCGTTTTCAACGTCCTTCTCGGACTTAGATGCAAGATACGCTCCGACTGCCATCGAAATCGTACCTGACAGTCCGACTATAGTTCCAGCTATCAAGATTAGAAGATTATCGTGTAGTACTCCTGTAAACCCTGCTACTGCTGCCAGCACTTCTACAAGACCATCGTTCATGCCGAAAACTACGTCTCTTATATTTGTGATTATGCCGCTGCTTTTACTGTCTTGTTTGAGGAGTCTTTCCTGGTACAGCTCTTCTACTAGATAGTCGATTATCTTTGGTTTGTATCTATTTGGTATGTAATGGAACACTTTGGATAAATCCGATATCTTTCTGTTCTCTATGGAATTTATTATGCTAAGCGTCAAGTCTTTTCCAAAAAGTCTCCTTACAAATAGAATAGAGGCTACTTCCAGTCCATGCGTATGTGATACTGTCCTGAGTTTCATCTCTGAGTCTATTTTATCCCAAGTCTCTAGATGCTTTATATCTATGGCTTTTAGCTCCTTTAGCTTGTTTTTAAGTTTTTTATCCTTCTCCACCAAGTATAATCTAGAATATATGTCGTGCGCTAATCTTTCAGAGTCTACGACCTTAGCGAGTAGCTTTCTAATATTCATTAAGAGATTATTTTATCGCACAAATATAAACATTAGATATATGGCGTGTTTCAGCCTGTTAGAGGGTGCGAAGGCTTCGCCTTGTCATAGAAACTCTTATAGCTCCTCCATATAGACCCGCCGACTTCTTCAGATACTATGTCTGTGACGGAGCTAGGGCTCATGAATATATTATTGCTACCGCTTTGTATTATACCGTTGAATCTGACTATGACAAAATCGTTTTCATTCACTTTTGCAGTACCGGTCTCGCAGGTAATCACATTGTTGTCCCACATCTCTATGGCTGCCTTGTTTTTGTTGTCGAAGTTTTTACCGCCTTTTGAGTCTATTACTTTTATTACTCTTCCTATGTGATAGAACTTAAGTTCTTTATCCTTTTCCATAGTTACCTATTGTTAGTTTCACTATAAAACCATTTAATCAGGTTGTGATATACTTTTTAACTTACAACTATTAATATTATAATGCGCGCTGGCAATAATATAGCCCAAGATAAAGTGGTCGGTAGCATCGCAGTAGTTCTGGTAATGTTCCTTTTAGTAAGCCTTGTATATTACATCTATACGGCTGGACCTCTTGGAGGGGTCTCTTCAGTGTCGGTGATAAACTTTTCTCAGTCTAGTTCTGTTGTCTCAGTTACAAATATCACCCCCTCGTTTAACTCGTATAACGGTCAGCTTGTACTAGCTATCAGCCTTAAAAACAATGCGGACTCCGCCGTGGGATATGTTGCAGGATGCGTATCACCGTTGACAGGGAATGTGTATCCAGTAGATACTGCGTATATAATAAACGTCAGCAACGAAGCATCGTGTTCCGCTCTTTTGGAGTATATCCTGCTCCCAAATTCTACTGCAACGGTCGTGTGGCCGTATTCACCCAGTATCATAAAGGTAAATACTAAAGGCATGTTTTACGCGTATCTGGCTCTGCGATTCGGGTATTACAATGTACCATATTCATGCTACGCTAATCATGACTGTAGGGGTACGATAATATCTGCTTCGAATGGCACGTACGTTTCAGAGTATATAAATGTCAATCTGCTGGCCAGGTAGTTAAGCTTTTAAATGCAAGTTTTCTTAGTAATACGTGATAGCGTTAATAGGCCGGCGGCAAATCCCGTTCCCATTTCGAACACGGAAGATAATCACCGGCGCGTCTTATGAGTATTCCGTAAAAGGGAAAAAGTAAGTGGATGCTGTCACTTAACATTTAAATACCCTTAAGTTATCAATATCATAATTCGATATGCAGAGCGGTAAAACAGCACAGAAACCACAAGCGACACAGCGCGTGAAGCAGCAGGCGGAAGGCGAAAGAAAGATAATAAGAATATCCGATACAGACATAGACGGCAGTACGGAGATTAAAAATGCGTTGAGGATAATAACTGGAATAAGCTTCTCGTATGCGAACGCTATAATAAAGGTCCTAGGAATAAACGGAAATACTAAACTCCAGGACATAAGTGCGGGAGACATGGATAAACTCAAAGACATAATGAAGAACCCACATAAAAATGGGATACCAGGGTGGATGTACAACTGGAGAAAAGACGAGAACACTGGGTTAGATACGCACTTGATAGGTAACGATCTGAAATCTAAGCATAATTTGCATATACAGGAAATAAAGACTAGCCGATCTTATCGTGGGTACAGGCATTCTTTCAATTATAAGATGAGAGGACAGAGGGTTAAATCCAGAGGAGCTAACTTCAAAGGACGTATTGGTAACACTATTGGTGTAACTAAGAAAACTATAGTACAGCAGCCTGCAGCTAAACAATAATATGGGAACAAGTAAGAGACAGTCAAAGAAGTACAAACCGCCTCTTAAAATATGGGAGAAGGCGAGGATAGACAGGGATATACAGCTTAGAAAAAAATACGGATTCAAAAACAAGAAAGAATTGTGGAAAGTAGAATCTAGACTTAGAAACGTAAGAAAACAGGCTAGGGAGTTGGTAGGCCTGAAAGCTCTGAATAAAGGAGATGAGGAAGAGAAAGCGTTTATAAGGAAACTTAATTCTTTGGGGTTAGTTAGCGAAAATGCAACAGTCGATGACGTTTTGGATCTTAACATAGAGAATTTCTTAGATAGGAGGCTGCAGACCTTCGTAGTTAAGAGAGGCATGGCTAGGAGTATAAGAGAATCTAGACAACTTATAACGCACAGACACATAGAAGTCAACG
The DNA here is from genome assembly GCA_021850635.1 of Nanobdellota archaeon. GTDB lineage: Archaea > Nanobdellota > Nanobdellia > Parvarchaeales > Parvarchaeaceae > Parvarchaeum. The sequence continues at coordinate 49,333 of JAJZLM010000008.1, read as the reverse complement.
GAAAAATAATAGATACACCTAGTTACCTAGTAGAAAGGAACGAGGAAGATAAGATAGTCTTCTCGAAAAAATCCCCTGTAGCGTCACCAGAGCATCCTATAAGAATGAGGAACAAATCAGAGTAGTATGGAAAGAGGAAAGATAGGAGTCGTTCATATATACGCCACAATGAATAATACGATAATACATGTCACGGATATAAGTAATGCGCACACGTTCTCTATAAGAAGTGGTGGCTCTCAAGTTAAGGCCGACAGATTAGGGTCTTCACCACGTGCTGCAATGGATGCTGCAAAAAGAGTCGCAGAGGATATGTCAGCTAAAGGAGTATCAGCTGCTCATATAAAGATACGCGCGGCGGGAGGGATAGGCTCTAAGACTACCGGACCGGGTGCAAGATCCGCAGTCAAAGCATTGGAACGGGCTGGGGTTAAGATACTCAGCGTCGAGAACGTTACTCCCGTACCTCATGATGGGTGTAAAAGAAAAGGCGGAAGAAGGGGGAGGAGAATGTAAATATGGAAGCATCTGTAATAAAATCCGACGATAAGTCTTCTACTTTGCTGTTGTCCGACTTTAAGTTGTCGTTTGTCAATGCGCTTAGGAGAGTAATAATAAACAGCGTAGACACGCTTGCGATAGAAGATGTGACTATATTCAAGAATACTAGTTCTATGTACGATGAGATACTGGCATCGCGATTGGGTTTAGTACCATTAAAGACAATACCCGAGCTAGTTAAAAGCAAAAAGGAGATACTATTCAAGCTTAAGGAAACAGGGCCTAAAGCAGTGCACGCATCGGACTTTATCCCATCTGATAAAGACATAGTTCCAGTCTATCCTGACATGCTTCTTCTTAACTTGAAAGAGGGGGAAAGTATAGACCTAGAGGCAAAGGCAGTTTTTGGCAGAGGGAGTGACCACATAAAGTTCTCACCAGCGCATGTATCCTATCATTTTTATCCTGTCATAGACATAAAGAAAGGCGGCGTAAAAGGAGCAGCAAAAATAGCTTCTCTATGTCCAGTAAACATACTTGAAGGCAGCGGAGATAATTTGTCCGTAAAGAAAGGCATGACTCAAGATTGTATATTGTGTAAGGCTTGTGAAGACTACGCCGGCCAGGAAAACATAAAGATATCTTCTGATCCAGAAAAGGTAATCTTCAGTCTGGAGAACTGGGGGCAGCTGAGTACAAAAGAGATATTTGAACAGGCAATAGAAAGCATCGAAGAAGAGCTCAAGGAAATCGGTAAAAAAGTATAGATAATTTTTAGATAGAGTACCAAAGGCGTAAAATTAAAATATTTATGTTCCGAGGGATAATAAAGTAACTATAACAAAAGGAGTCAATTCGGATGCAAAGAAAATATATCCAAGGTGACAAGTTTTCGCACTACTCTTCTATTATCGTTCTTGTCCTAATTTTTGCACTGATACTCTTCGTAGTGTTTTTTATAACGTTCTACGCATTAGGTATAAATCCCCTGTCCAAAGGACAACCTGCGCCAATGTCAGTAACACAGGCTTATTGCGATTTTAATGGTACGTTCTTTTCTATCAAGAACAATCTTAACGTTAATATGTCCGTCTTTTCCGCGAATATGTTAGATAGTAACTATTCTGTAGGTCTCAAGGCTGATTCCGGTATGCCGGTTGTAATAGGACCCGGGGAAGAGAAGGTTTTCTATTCCAATTCGTACACGTGCCCATCTTTTGATAGCTTGAACGATGTAGTTTTGTCCCTTAGTTTCACAGCTTCAGTCATGATAAATTATTCCTTTGGTAACGAGTACATACTTGGACGGAGTGTAAACGTTAATATGACGTCCAGTACAAAAGTTTAGACTACTGTTGGATAAGGTCTTCCTTAAGTAGACCTTTTGATCTTAGGTCGCTCCAAGAATTCTTGTCGTATTTGTACATTATATCTGCTTTTTTTTCGTGCTCCACTGTCCAAGGTTTAACTATAACAAGGTCTCCTTCACCAACCCACAAGTATCTGCTCAGGCTACCTTTTACCTGGCATAATCTTATCTTTCCATCCGAGCATTTAACGTACATCCTACCAAAACCAAGAAGTTGAGTGACGTAGCCCAAGAGTTCGTCCTTCTTTGGATATCTGAAATGAGGTATTTCTGTCATACATTAATTACTCCAGTATACCTTTAATAAGCATCGTTTGTCTTCCTAAGTTATGGGTACTGATGTTTCTGTGGTTCAGCTGTAAATCCTATATATTTGTGCGTGCTTTACGTCGCCTATCATAACGACGTGCACTGGGTCCACTACGTTTTCCTCTATGAGGGCGTCTACAATTCCGGTGCCCATTACATTTGCATTGCCGACTTCAAGAATGTATTTTATTATGTCGCCGAGCTCAAATTCAGTCTCTCCATAAAAATCCTTTGAAACTCGAATTTCTATGCCTCTATCACTGTCTGTGATGTCTTTACCTATTATATCTGAATCACTGGCCGCTACGACTTTATTGCCGAAATGGTCTTCGTGTATCTTCATTACGAATTTTGGCATATTATTTTATTTTGCCTACAGGATACTCAGCTCCACAGCCTAGACAGGTAATTACGAAGTTGTTTTCCACTTTTTTTATCTGTGTATCAGGAGAGCCGCACTGTCTGCAAATCACATACTCTTTTATATAAGAATTCAGTTTTTCCTGGACCAAATGCCTCGAGAACTTACCTCCCATTATTATCTTACCATTTGCGTCTATCTGTCCTGAGGTGGTTAGTTCATGCATCAAATATTTGGCTATGTGTGTCAGAGGACGATTTATATACTTGGAGAAAGTATCGGCGTTTATGACTGTTTTCTGGCCGGAAATTGATATATCGACTTGCGGCGGGTTAAAACGCTCGCTTCTTCCGACTTTCTTCTCCTTCAATATCTTGTTTAACAGGTCTTCGTATTCCATTACTTAGATAATTCCATCATGTTTTTTATGCTTTGAATCTTGTTATAAGAGTATCTTTCTAGTGTAACTTTCTTTATATTACCGAGTCTTAAAGTTAGACTGTCATTGAATATGTCTATAGTCCCAAGCACCTCGACAGAGCTGCCACGTGAAATGTCAGTAAACATATTAAAAAGAGGCGTCTGAAAATGCACTAATATAGTTGAAAAAGTATCGTCAAGAACGAAATATCCACTCCCACTCTCTTCGTTCACTTCTATAGCAGCTATAGTACCTATCAGGTGCAATCGGTAGATTTTTCTGCCGCCGTATAGTATAAAGTTGCCTTCTTCATCTGACCCTCTTTCCGTGTTCTCTATGACTTTTAGCGGCAGCATGAAGAATGTGTAATCCATATCAGTTTATCAACTTTATAAAGCCGGATTTAGGCTCGAATATTTCTCCCTCTTTCTTTAGGACAGTTAGAGCTTGGTCCACATTGTCGGCGCTTATGCCGCTTTTTTCAGCGTCATCGTATACTTTTGTTATCGGCAACATGCTGCCTTTAGGCATTACATCCAATTCAGATCTTATGAACGATTTTATAGTTATTATCATGCTGCGCTGTGATGAGGGGATACCAGTTATTACCCTGTCTATGTCAAGCTCGCCAGTTCCCTTGTCTATACCGACTTCACCTAGGTAAGCCATCATGAGGTCTATGGCTCTTTTTGCGTCGTCTAAGGTGGCGTACTCCGATAACCTTACTTTAGCGCTTGCTTCGGTCAGTCTAATTATGGCTTCTAGCTGCCTAGCTGATATTGGGATTGGCCTGAGTTCCTCGCCCTCAGAGGAATTCTGTCTCCTCAGCTTAAGATAGAATTCCTGAATTGCTTTTATGGCGTCGTTTGAAAGAATCGGTTTACAGTTCTGTTTTGCATATGCTACGTATTTCTTTAATAGGTCTGTTTTTATAGCGGGCTTGTTCTTGTTTATGTCTTTGTTTGCCTCGAGTATCCTTTCAGATATAAGCTTATCTACATTCTCGTTAGGTTTGTCCCTCATTATGAAGATTAGGTCAAAACGATTTATCAGAGTAGGTGGCAGTTCTATCTGTGAAGATATAACATCGTATGGGTTGAATCTCCCCATCTTCGGGTTTGCAGCGGCTAGAACGCTTGTCTGTGCAGAAAGTGTGGAGTGGATATTGGCCTTCGAGATGCTTATTGTCTGTTGTTCCAGGGCTTCGTGCATTGCTACTCTATCATCTTTATTCATCTTGTCTATCTCATCTATAGCAAGCAGACCCTTGTTAGTTAGGGGGAGGGCGCCAGCTTCTAGAATGTAGCTTTTTGTTGCATCGTCTTTAAGTATAGTTGCAGTGAGACCAGCTGCGCTCGAACCCATGCCGGTCACATACCTAGCTTTTGGCGCTATGCCGCTGACATATTTTAGCATCGCGCTTTTTGCAACACCAGGGTCTCCTACTAACAGTATATGGGCGTCGCCTCTTATCACGCTGTTTCCGTCCATGCCGACCTTTCTTACGCCACCGAAAAGTTGCAGAACTATGGAGTCCTTCACGTGATCATAGCCGAATATGTTGGGAGCTATAGAATCCCTGAATTTCTGGTATATCAGCTTGTCCTTGGCCATCTCCTTTATAGTCATCTCTTCTTCTCTGCTTATCTCCATATCTTCGAAACCCTGTTCAACAGACTCCAGATAGGATGCGTCAACGAATATTTCCGAGGTCTTGGATTTTCTGCCTCCACCGTATATCACCGGAGTTTCGTTTACTATGCCGGACACCATCACCTTATTTCCAGGTACAATATTTTTTTCGAATTTTGGATCGACAAGGTCTCCCTTAAGTATGACGTCTACGTGCTCGGGTTGTTCTCCTCCTTCCAAATCTTCTGGTGCTTCCTCAAGCGTTATCTTCTGGGTGTCTATAAGTTCTTTTTTGACGAGCTTGAACCTACCTTTTCTACCGCAGTTTGAGCATATCGATGGAGCTTTTATGGTGCGCTCTGTCTGCTCGACTTTTGTGATGTGGCCGCAACTGAAGCACTCGAAATCTATGCTCTTAGCTACTGGTCTAACGCTTACTGCCAGTTTTATTAGTCCGGACACCTGAATGAGCTTATCTATATGTTTGCTTCTTATCTCTCTTATCTTAAGTTGGGCGTTCGCAGGTAGGTTCCTTATGCGGACATCCAGTGAGAGGTCAGTGTATACTGGTCCTATCCCGCTTATGAACTGCTTTATTTCATCTAGTGAGTCTGTAGGATTCTTAAGTATGTAATCCCCTAATGCTGGGGAGAAATCATCTACGTCCTTAAAGTCTATCAGCACTGAAGATTTGTTAGTTCCTATTATCGACTTTAGTTGTTCATTTAACTTTTTGTTTACGAACGAAGAAATTTGGTCGCTAAAGTCTGATTTCATAGTTTTTGTCTAACCTATAGATAGGTTAGATATCTATTAAAATCTTATCTGTAAAAATAAATCCCTAAATAATTATTAGCCCGTAAACAAATTCTTATAATAGTATGGTAATCGAATAGCCTATAAGGATCCCCAAAGCTCCCCCAGCAAAAACATCGCGCGGGTAATGGGATTTCAAATATACTCTGCTGTACATAACTAATAAAGCAAAAGCGAGTAGAGGGATAAAAATATATGTCCCGTAAAAAGCTCCCGCAAAAGCAGCTACCACGGAAGAATGAGTCGAAGGGAAGCTGTGATTTTTTAGTCTAGAACGATGTTTTTTGAAATATGCCCTCTCTTGTGCAGTTTTCGGCCTATTTTCATCCACGAAGAACTTTATAGTCTCCGAGAGAAAGAACGCTACAAACACAGTTAAGGTAATTATTTCTATGTTTCGTATGGAATGATATATTAGTATTATTGCCAGTGCCTCTAGGATGAACAGCTCTACAGCATATTCTTCTATAAGCACGGCGAATTTTCTGAAGTAACGCTTTGCTGGGTTCATTTTTTCTTTTCCGCTAGGTAAAGCATTCTATCCGCGCCAACGATTTCAGGCAGTACTACTTCATTAGCTCCAAGCTGCTTGAACTTACCAACGTTCTTTATAGCATTACATCTGCTGACTACCTTTACTCCTTTATTAAGTTCGCGGGTATTCAAAACCACAAGGAAGTTGTCGACGTCCTGGCCAAGACACGCAAAAACGTTTTCTGCATTCTTTATGTTGGCCATCTTCAAGGATTTCTCGTCGAGTGCGTTTTCCTTGAGCACTTTGAACTTATACTTCTTAAGTTCTGCAGCCCTTATTTCATCTGATTCTATTATTATCACGGGCTTGTGCTGTTCCTTCAGCAGAGTAGCTACTCTCTCTCCTATCCTACCACCACCACATACTATATTGTGATGTTTCAACTTCACTGTTTGAGCCATATAGACTACACCTCCAAATTCTTTTCGTATGGCTGCCACCATAAATTCAATAAGGTATACAGCAAATACACCCATAAAAAGCGATAGAAACAGCAATAATACGCCGAAATCGGACCTAAAATTAAAGGTCTCGAGAGCCACGAATATAGATAGGAATGCACTATTTATCGATATATTCTGATCCCTTGATATAAGTACTGTCAGAATAATTATCATCAATAACAATATTATAGCTGCTATCAAGACTTTCTGCAGGTTTTCATGGATGTCGTCCATTACAATAAATAATATTTGTCGTTAATATTCGTTTCTTTTTGGCTTATACGGTGATTAATACCCTAGAAGTTCCATCTCTATATTTACTTCCTTTGGCACGTTAGTCTTCATTATAAGATGCAAGGCTTTTGGGTCCGCTTGTATGTCTATTATCCTTTTGTGCAGACGCATCTCCCATGTTTCATAGCTTTCTCTTCCAGAACCAGCCGGTGCTCGTCTAGTTGTAACCTTAAGTTTCTTAGTAGGCGTAGGGATAGGTCCCGCGGTAGCTATACCAAGTTTTTTAGATATATCTAATATATTATCGCAGACTTCCTTAAGTTTAACTGCATCTGTACCAGTCAATTTTATCCTTGCTTTCTGCATATCACTTTTTAAGTGAATCGTAACTATTTAAATCTTTTATTACTACAGTATAAGTTATACAAAACCGTTCTGTCCGTTCAAAAGCAAGACGATAGACATATATTTAAGATTTATAAAGGTATATCATCATAACTTGTAATAAAATATTTAGGAGGTAAGCAGATATGGTAGATGAAGCTCAAAAAAAGGACTTGGACAGTCAGGTATATTCTGTTCTAGAAAAAATACACGCTAAATCTGGAAGCATAAGAAAAGGTGTAAACGAAGCGACAAAAGCGCTTGAAAGATCGCAGGCAAAGCTAGTGGTATACGCTTCTGACGTCTCTCCGAAAGAGATAGTTATGCACCTTCCTTTACTATCCAAGGATAGGAGCGTACCCTGTATAGAGGTGAAGAGCAGGACTGAGCTCGGTAGGGCAGTCGGTATATCCGTGCCTACAGCAGCTGTAGCCGTTATCGACGCTGGAGAGGAAGCGCACTCATTAGAGGAGCTAGTAAGCAAGATTAAGAGCGTATGAAAAAGAACTTTAATAAAAATGTCGCTCAGAAGACCACGGCTACGAAACAGCAGCAGGATAGTGGAGCTGGTTTTTCTGGTTTTCCATCCGAAGTAATAGAGATAGTCGGAAGACACGGCGTAGCGGGTGAAGTGACGCAAGTAAAATGTAAAGTTCTTACAGGTCCAGACAAAGACAAAGTAATAAGAAGGAACGTGAGAGGTCCTGTAATAAAAGGAGATATCCTTGTCCTCAAGGAGACTGAGATGGAGGCTCTCCCCATACGTTAATCTATGAAATGTAATTTTTGTGGCAGAGATATAAAAAGAGGAAGCGGAATAATGTACGTTAAATTAGACGGTACCACTCAAAATTTCTGCAGCAGACGGTGCATGAAGTATTCCATCATGAAAAAGGATACAAGAAAGATCAAGTGGATTACAAAATCAATAAATAGTGGCGAGACTAAGTAATCTAATGAGCAATAAGAAGGGCATAAACGCTTTTCTGGGGTTTATAATCTCCATAATAATAATTATACCCGTACTGTTCGTAGTTCTGGTAATATTCGTTTACGGTTCTGCCAGCGTGAAATCCATAGTCCAATCACCGCAAGCTTACGTTAGCCAGACCGCCGTTGCGCTGACTAGCGGAGAATCTGTTGTGGTTGGCTCCCTCGCCCCGTCTCTTAGTGGGGATCAGTTTATGGCCCAATTTTATGGCAGTTCATCGTGTATTTCTCTTTTAGATCAGTTGTCTAGAACCGGCGAGCTCACCGCGCCGAGCGACCCGACTACGCTGTCCGGAAGCTATTTCATATGTATAGGTTCGTACACAACCAGCAATCTTGTCGACTCTGGATGGAGTGACTTGCCTTCCTCTTCAAATAGCGCATCCTTTCCAGATTGGTTCGGTGCCGCTACATACCTGAACTCTGGTTCCAGCTCGAATACATCCGGTATAAATGGCTCACAAGGTACTCTAAGTTTCTTCGTAAACTTACCTCCATCATTATCATTAGGTTCATCGTGTACGTCTTTTCTAAACGCTACTACTTCCTTCGGTAGAAACGAACCATCTGGTTATATCTCAGCGCTCGACTGTGCACAGATACCTGAGAAGAACGGCATTCCAATATTTCTCAGCGTAAAAGATACTAATTGCGGGAGTAACTGTAATGATAATCCGATGGCTTTTCTGCACGGTTCCCCAGGAGTAATATCCCTTCAAGAGTGCAGTTACTCGGGTGGAAACGCACTAGTATGCCAATTTGATATAGGGTGATATGACAGATATAACGTGGGAGGGAATAGGGATGTTTCTGCTTATGGCAGTAATACTGGTGTTCGTGGTGATCCTACTATCAAATTTTTTCAAGCCCCAAGGTTCTTTAAACAGCTATAACCAATTGGTTTCGGCAGTGATGGGCGCGTGTACATCTCCGCAGTCTGTTACAAATTTGCAGTTCAATTCACCGGATGCAGTTATATTCCAGATGTATGATAACTCAACATGCGATCTGGCACTATCATCAAATAACAACTTATTTTCGCCAAATTCACCTTACTCAAGCTCGCTAAAGAACAGATTCGATCTGTGTTATGCACAGCCGGGTACGCTGCTGCTTAACCCCCTCCCCTCTACCATATTCGTTGCCAACTATACGAACGAGCAGTACTACCTCAACAACAGCATAAGCAGCATAAACACCTACTACCCTACGCCGATAGCGTCGACGTATAATAGCGCAGACGTCATAAGTCTGTCGCAATACTCTGCACAAAATTTATTAGGACTACCAGATATAGAAGTCACTGCTGGCAGCGGTGACACAAAAGACACGTCCATAGAGTACTCCGTCCAAACATCATCGAAACCGTTTTTGTTTCTTCCTAACATTTATACGTTCGAATTTGACATATATTCGAACATATCCTCCAATATAGTTATAAATTTTATAAACAGCGGCAACACGTGCCAAGAAGTGACGGAACTAGCGAATTCTGGGCCGAATAAATTTGTCGTGTCCCCCTCTTGCAACAGCGCTTTCCAAAACGTGAGCGTAGTGTTCAATACCGGCGGTAAGGATATACAATACCAGATAAACATAAGCGCTACACAGTATTCTGGTTACGCTTCTGGCTCGAGCATAGGGGCACTATCAGAGCAGTGCGATATATTGCCTTCAGCCTTCAAAAGCGGTTATCTAGTCAATCAGACCTTGGACTGTCAGCCGATAGTATGCGGTTCGACTACGTTCCAGCTCACAAACCCGTTAAACAAACCATTTCTGGGCATGCTAATGGGTACATATTCTTACTTAGAGGTGCAACCGAGTCTGTCATCCATCCAGATAATAACTAACGGGAACAACTACGAATTCCTATCGAATAAAAGCATGCTATCTTATTTTATGCAGATATTAAACAACATATTGAAAACAAATAATCCATAGAACATCAAACACAACGCTTTGTCTAAGCTACTAAATTGTTAAATATTCGAAATGTTACATATTATCCATAGTATAAGCGTCTGGCATAGCGCCTAAAACGAGTCAATATGCTGTTGGTGATATATGGCAAAGGTTACAGTTACAATATGTGACATGTGTAAGCAGAGGATAGCTACGAAGACGTGTCCTGTGTGTGGTAGGGATCTCTGTGAGGCAGATACAAAAGTGTTTTCTGTCGATGTAGGGTTGCGTTTTGGTCCGAGAGTGGAAGTCTACCACGGATATATGTGCGACGATGATTACAAGAAACTTGAAACCAACCTTGGTAAGACCCTTGGTAAGATAGGAGAAAAGATAAAGCAGGAGATAGACGGCGTAATATCCGAAAGTGTAGCCCAGTAAACAGAGAGGGAAAGGTTTATTTATACATTCGTGAATATGATACCTTATCCGCTCGTGGCGCAACGGTAACGCGTCCCGCTGTAGATATAACAAAGTGCTATGTATTAGTGCGATGAAGGGCAGCGACGGGAAGAGTGCAGGTTCGAATCCGGCCGAGCGGATGTGCTTTCTACAGCGACGTATGACATTTCACAAATGTTATAAATCAGTGCGCAGCCAGAGTTACGCTTTTCTTCGCCTACTCTTAACAATTATATAAGCAGCTTCTGATAGTAATCCTAATGGAAATGCAGAGCGTTCTGATATGCGTACACGGATATACGAGGGAGCCGAAACCAATGCACAGGACATGGGAGTCTGTGGTAGAAGACAGGTTACGCACGGCTATAAAACTAGCCAGATTTTTTAAGTCGACTAAAGTGATTAGTTACTTGATATTATCCGGAGGCGTAGTCACAAATGGAGTCGTTGAAGCCGATAGGATATACGAATTAGCGAGGAAAAAATTCCCAGCTCTTTTTGATATGGTCACAGACGTCATACTGGAAAGAGAGTCGAAGAACACGCAGGAGAACGTGGATGAGATAATGAAGTGGGCTAAGAAAAAGAATGCAGCTATAATAGCTGTCAGCAGCAAGGATCATATCTCTAGAATAGCTAAGGATTGGGCGTATGATAAGAACGTTAGTGAGCACCTAGTGATGGTCGCGCCGTCTGAAGAATCTTACAGTGAATCCGGAGATAAGAATGCGCCAATAGTAATAGAGCCTCCGTTTTGGGCTTATGATTCGCTAAAGGACATTTTATATGTCCATGACGATAAAAAAGAAGATGTGAAAAAGAAGATAAGAGACGCTGTGCGCTCTGGATTAGAATGAATATGGATTTAGATGAAAGACTGAAACTGATTAAGAGGAACACGTCTGAAATAATAACCGACAGCGAACTTAATTCTCTTCTCACCGAGAAGAAAGACATATCCGCGTATTGTGGAAGAGCACCGACAGGTGCTATGCATTTAGGGCATTTGGTAGCATTCGGCAAATTGTTGGATTTCCAAAAGGCAGGCATACATGCTAAGATATTGCTCGCCGACATACATGCAGCTCTAGACGACTTAAAGTCAAAATGGGAGGATCTTGACAAGAGAGTAGATTATACTAAAAAATGTTTTGAGCTGTCCTTTGATTGGAAAGAAAAACCAGAGTTCGTGAGGGGATCAGATTTCGAGTTGGACAAAGATTATATCAACGACATGCTAAAAATATCCACTGTGACGACGATCGACAGAGCTTTGCGCGCAGCGTCCGAGGTGACAAGGATGAAGAATCCAAAAGTAAGCGAACTTATATATCCTATAATGCAGTCTTTGGACGAGCAGTATTTAGACGTCGACATACAGCTAGGTTCTATGGATCAGAGACATATATTCGTGTTTGCAAGAGAGCACCTCCCAATATTAGGATATCGCAAAAGAGTAGAAATAATGGTGCCGTTTATAACATCGTTGTTAGGCCCCGGCTCAAAGATGAGCTCTTCGCTTCCTGAAACGCACATAAAAGTGTACGACTCTGAGGATATTATAAGAAGAAAGATAGCCAGAGCCTACTGCCCACCAGGGGTAACAAAGGACAATTTCGTCGTTGATGTAGCAAAGTATCTGATACTACCCTCCGATGAAAAGTTCAAAATAGAGCGTGCTGAGAAGTTTGGGGGAGACCTGGAAATAACTTCTTCGGAGGAATTGGAGAGACTTTACACTGAAAAGAAGATACACCCGGAGGACCTGAAGAGCACGGTAGCGTCATATTTGATAAAGAAACTAGAAAGAGTAAGAAAGTACTTCGAAGACAGGCAAGATATCCTCAAAGAACTCGGAGAGGAATTCTTGTCAAAGTGAGAACGATCTCTATCTATAATTTTTATTTAGCTGCTTCAGGTACTTATAAACCGCGTATCCGGCTGCTATAGATACGAAGATGGATAGTCCTATAAATTCTAAGCTGCTGTAGTAGTTAATCCTGTTTATCTTGTCCTGCGCACTTATTATTAATGGGATAGAAGGAAGGTAGCCGGTTCTTTTTTTGTTTAATAATACTTCCAATTTTTCCATAATACCGCGCTGTATTGCTAACTATATAATTGTACTGGAAGTAGACGCTTAAAATCGTTAAAAACTACGTTTTTTGGTCGTCTCCCCATAATACATAATTATTTAAATCAAACTAATTTATATAAAATATGAAGATAAGAGCGGTGAAGTACAAACAAAAAACGCTAGAAAAAGAAATTTTGAAACCCGTAGTGGGTACCCACGTTTTTGGTAATTTGTATGGAGTGGATGCGGAGTTGCTTAAAGACCCTGTGCTTGCTAAAGAGATAGTATTCAATGCAGCAGAAAAAGGCAACCTGCACATAATAGATATACTAGAGAAGCAGTTCAACATAATAGATTCGCCGGACGCCGGAGGTATTTCTATAATAGCATTGCTGATAGAGAGCCACATAGCCCTTCACACGTGGCCCGAGAGCAATTACGTCACAATAGATATCTATTCGTGCGGTGAGAGTAGTAAGCCGCAGGAGGCATTTGATTACATAGTCTCTAAGTTCAAGCCTGTAGATCTGGAAAAATTTGAGACTAAGAGATAGAACATCTACCTACTTATGTAGATAAATGAATTTGAATCTCTATTGTCTAGGATGCAGAACCCAAATCTCTCGAACTGCACAGTTTCACCTTCCTTTATTGATTCTGACGAAGCCTCTGCTAGACCATCCAACGTCTTCAGGCTGTCTGCGTTGAAGGATCCATCGTCGTTCAATAACCTGTCCACAATAGTTATTCTTATCGGGACGCTGTCTTCAGTTACCCACTGTACTATCTTCTCTTCGCCCAGGATTTTATCAGATACGAACTTAGCAAATATCCCATCCTTTCCTATCTTCTCCACCTTTACCGTATACAAGTCTTTAAGACGGAGCAGAGAACCATTAGACAATGACCTTGCATCGTTTCCGTCTATCATGAATTCCCCATTGGTTTCTATCTGACGAAAGCCGATGTCCACCGATGGATGCATAGGTATCTTAACGGTTTTACTCCCAGCCCCCTCAATATGAAGTTTAGTCGGAGAAGACACAAAGAAATAGCGTTTAGAACTACTATCTATTATTCTTCTATTCAAAGTTAAAAGCAGGTCCCATCCATATTCGTGCTTTGATTCGGAATACCCTACGCTCAGCGTAAATTCTTTTATAGCTTCAGGCATTATACCCCTTCTTTTTATCGCGGATATAGTCGGTAACCGTATGTCGTCCCACCCCCCAACAAATCCTTTTTCTATCAAGTCTCGTAGCATTCTTTTAGCAAAGGGGGTGCCCTTAAAATTATAACGAGAGAATTGTACTATCACGGGGCTTTTTATGCCCAGTGCCTCGCGCAGCTTGTTCTGCAGAGATACCTTGAATTCATTGCTTCTAAGTATGTGCGTTACTCCACATATATCTTCTTCTATAATGCTTGCTAAATCGTATGTAGGCCAGAGCAAATACGGCTTGTAGTCTGTCTTTATTATTCTAAATATGGTAGGATCTCTAAGAGCCAGGTCTTTATCCTTCATGTTTCCTTTGAACCTTACGAAGGCTTTCCCGGGTTCGATCTTCCCATCCATTGCGAAATTCCAAAGATGGCGGTTCTCTTCTATAGTATGTATCCTGTGTTCGCACTCCTCACCTTTGAATCGGAAGGATTTTACTTCTTCAGGAGTACACATGCAGACGTAAGCTTTTTCGCTTTCAAGTAGCTTTTCGCCTGCACTATATATTTTATCCATATCGGAACTTATGAATTTTTCTTCGTCGTACTTTATTCCAAGCCAGGCTAAACCGTCTCTGAACGATTTTATGAACTTTTCTCCGACTTTATTTGGATTTGTATCCTCGAACCTTAGCCATAGTTTTCCGCCATATCTTTCTTTGTATAAGTAATTTATCATAGCCGCTATAGCATTTCCAAGATGCATGAACCCGCCAGGTTCGGGAGGGAATCTTAATACAACCTTGCCGTTCACCCCAGGCAAGTCCTTAAGACCAGTTCGCTCTGCAGGTTTGTTTCTTTCGGTGTTAATGCCGGTTCTAAGCGCTTCGACCCTCTGTTCCTCGATGGATAACTTATTTACATCGATTATGGTGGAATGTATCCTGTCTTTCAAAGCCTTTACGTCTTTTAGGACCGATTTGTCCATTCCTACGATTTTTGAGAAAACAGCTGATTCATTGGCTTTGCCTTCGTGGTCTAGCGCATTCTTTATAGCTACTTTTCTGATTTCAAGGTCGTCCATGATAATATTTTATATATTTTTCCGCTTATATGTTATAAAACCCGCTAAAACGGCTGAAAAGTGGCAGCAGACATGTTTTTAAATTGCAAAGTTATAAATCATATATAAAGTAGAATACACGAGGTGGTATTAAAATGGCAGACTTCATTAGGAAAAGCTTGGTAAAAGCTGAAGTCAAGAAAGTCGGAAAGGGCATGAGATGTCCTGATGACTCAATCGAGGGACTTGACAAAGTAGTCAAGATGAAGATTGAGAAAGCAGTCGCGAGAGCGAAAGCAGACGGAAGAAAGACCGTTAGACCCCACGACTTCTAAGTAATGTAGATTGTTTTTTTTATTTTTTATTTTTTAAAAATAGGCAATACGTAAGTTTTTATTCTATACAAAACTTAATTAATTATGGTCGATATAGGTTTGATAGCAGGTATAATCATAATAATAGTGGCTATAATAACCCTTGTTCGCATAATAAAACCGCTGTTTGAAGCCCTTATAATAATCGCTATAGTGATGGCAGGTACTGTACTTGTCTTTCATTCTTTCCCTATAGTCGGCATACCAAATTTTGGTATCCCAATAAGCATAGGTCCTAATATAATGGGAGCGAATCCAGGGACAGTCAATACAACAGACATAGTAATATTCAATGCGTACACTTTTACTTTAGGAGGGTTCACAGCTACTCTCAACGGCAAACCAGTAGCAATACTCAATAACGCCACTTCTATAGGAGCTATAAAATTCGGTGTACTCGTAATCAATTCTTCAGTCCACGGCTTGATAAAAATAAGCGGAGCTACACAATTGTTCGGTTTCAATCTGGGTAGCATGGCAGCTTCTTACAACTACACGTGAGAAATTGTAGATATCGGCTGAATCAACCTAGTATGAAGTGTTATTTGTATAAGTTTGCTGATATATTAGGCACTTTAAAACATATTTATTATGCCGTAATCAAATTATACTTGACAGGCTAGCTGGGGAGTTAGTCCCTCCCTACAACGCAAACGGACTTTAGGCGTGGCGAAAGCGCGGTCAAGGGGTGATGACTCTGTATATGCTAGCAAAGCTATCTGAGAGCCACAGCCTTGCGGGATGCTTTCGTTCGAAAAACCGGCCAGGCCCGGAAGGGAGCAACCGTAATTGAATGGGTGCGTGCTTGTAAGTAAACTGTGGGGAGAAAATGTTGCTATCCTCTGTGCGGATAGTCATTTCGAAGCCGTGGCCTGTCACTGTCAATGTCGGGGTGACCGAGCGGCAAGGTGCACGCCTGCTATCAGTTTGACTGAAAGCGTGGGGGTGAATAGCCCCGATGGGTTCAACTCCCATCCCCGACGTTTATAGTCCTATTAGTTTAATTAGATCTTGCGGAGTAGAGTCGTTTTTTAGGCAAAAGTATTTAAATATTCGTCTGCAAAATGCAGTATGAATTCGCTTTCAATAGCAGTAATCGGTCCTTACAAGTCAGGCAAGAGCACTCTAGTGAACAAACTGCAGCAGAGGAAGGGTTTTGAGGGAGATGTATCGTTCTATTCTTTTAAGTACGGTGGTAAGAGCATAACGCTGATGGATACCCCAGGAGACATGGATGCTCCGACTTTGATAAGTTCGGTGCTGTGCATATCCGATGCAATCATATTCTGTGTTTCGCCGGATATAGGAGTCAATGCTCAGGTCGGAGAATTACTAGTCCTTGCAGACACCGTGAACATAGAGCAGGGGATAATATGCATAACTAAAGCCGATATTTCAACAGAATCGGATATAGATGCTTTAAAATCTAAGATATCTGCATTTACCAAGGGCACCCATCTGGAAAACTTTGACATAGTAGCTATTGACATAAACAATGATCAGAATATGGCGGACATCCGTGCAAAGCTTTCTTCGCTCAACTACAACGAAAGTAAAATACATAAGCCGTTCAAGTTATTCATCGATAACGCTTTTGAGTCCAAAGGAATGTCCATAGCGGTTGGGAATCTCGCTTCAGGTTCTATTGCTATACACACAGAAGGTACTCTTTGTCCGTCGCCTTTAACAAAGGAAGTCTCTATAAATTCTATCCAGATAAACCAGGAAGACGTACAAAAAGCAGAAGCTGGAGACAGACCAGGCATAGGTATCAAAGGAGTGTGGCCATGGGATCTACCAAGAGGAGTGGAGTTCAGGCAGAAAGGGAGTTTCAAAGACGTTAGAAACGGCAAGCTAAGCGTGACGGTAAACCGCCTGTACAAACAGGAGATAAGGAACGAATCTAAGCTTACGCTTATATGCAACTGGCAGACAGCTACCATAACTCTCACCAACATAGTAAAAGAAGGTGAAACGTTAAAGGCTGATTTTGAGGCTGATAAGAATTTCTGCTTCGATGAAAACGATCATCTTATATTGATAAACAAAGATCTGCCTATAAGGATGCTTAGAGTAATAGGAAGTGTAAAGATATTATGATAGAAAAAACGCTCATAATGATAAAACCTGACGCTATAGAGAGAAAATTAACTGGAAAAATAATATCAAGATTCGAGGATTCTGGTTTCAGCATACTTAGGATGAGAAAAGGTAGGCTGTCTAAGGAGCTTGCCGAGAAACAGTATCGCAGCACCGACACACAGCTCACTGGCATGGGTAAAAAGACACTCGAATCAATGACATCATCCGGACATGAAGCCGATATAAAGAAGATTTTCGGAACAAACGATCCATATAGAATAGGCGAGAAACTGATGGAGTGGAACAGAAAATTTATGATCTCTTCTGACATAATAGCTATGATACTCGAGAGGGAAGACGCTGTTGCGAAAGGGAGGGAACTAATAGGGAAGACAGACCCATCGATGGCCGCTAAAGGGACTATAAGGGGAGATTTCGCGGATGATTCCATATTAAATGCTAATCTAGAAGGAAGGGCGACTAGAAACTTGGTACACGCTTCTGATAGTGACGGAGCAAAGATAGAAACAGAACTGTTTGAGAAAGAGTTTTTCTAGTTTCTGCACAAATCGTCCAAGCGCTCAGTCAAAACGATTTTATATAACTAGAGATCTTACTTATTGCTTATGAGATCTCCTATATGTGCGTTCCTGGGGCATGTGGACGCAGGAAAGACTAGTATAATGGATGCTATACGCGACACGTTCTTCGCTTATAGGGAGAGCGGAGGACTGACTCAAAATATAGGGATCACGGAAGTTCCTACAGATAGAATAAAAGAGATTACGTCTGATCTTTTGGATAGGTTTAAAGTTAAAGTGGAGGTACCTAGCATAATATTCATAGATTCGCCTGGGCACGAGGCTTTTGTAACTCTAAGGGAAAGAGGGGCTTCTATAGCTGATCTAGCTATACTGACTGTAGACATAACAGAAGGTCTGCAAAAACAAACCATAGAGTCGCTTGATATCTTGAAATCGTATAAGACACCTTTCTTGGTGGCGCTTACGAAAATAGACACAGTACAGGGGTACCTGCCGTCTAAAGATATTTCGTTCATTGACTTTTTGAGGAAAGAAGGCAACAGCTACAATGAAGCAGTGGACAAGGAAGTTTATTCTTTAGTGGCAGAATTATCTAACTACGGTTTTCAGGCGGAACGTTACGATAGAGTTACGGATTTCACGAAACAACTGGCTATAATCCCAGTTTCAGCGGTAAATAACATAGGGATAAAGGACTTAATAGTCATGATAATAGGACTAAGTCAAAGATATATCTCGATGGGCGTATCCGAAGGTGATCAGGCGGCAATACTGGAAGAAAAATCTATAAAAGGAGTCGGGAAAGTATACGATGCAATAGTGTATTCTGGAAAATTGAGCGTAGGGGACAAAGTTATAATGCAGACCAAAGAAGGACCTAATAAGACAAAGATAAAGGCTATAATGAAGCTTATCCCGCTAGAAGAGAGCAGGGAGAATTTTGGAAAGTATGAAAGCGTTAAATCTATTTCAGCGACTTCACCGATAAGATTAGTGCTACAAGACGCTGAAGCTATGATAGGCTCTTCTATAGCTGTTTTCTATTCGGATAAAGAAAAAGAAAAACTTATTTCAGAGATTTCTGAAGCTGTGGCAGGATACAACGATGACCTGGCGAAAGGTGTAGTTGTGTGCGCTGATTCGCTAGGCAGCATAGACGCGATAAGAAAAATAGGTGCGTCTAAGAACATACAGATAGGTAAAACCAAGATAGGAGAGCCTTCTAAAAACGACATCTCTACCGCTAGGCTCAACGATGGCGTTATACTCGCGTTTAACGTGCCCATCCAGAAAAATATAGAGACCATTGCTAAAGAAGATGGCGTAACGATCATAAGCACTAATTCTATATACGTTCTTTTTGAGAGATATTTAGAATTTATTAACGATGTGAATAAGAGGAGATTTGAATCCATAACTTCGGGCTTACGATTACCTGCAAAGATAGTTTTTCTGAAAGGAAATGTCTTCCGCAGGTCTGGTCCCTGCGTGTTCGGGGTAGAAGTATTAGGAGGGGAGATAAGGCCAGGTTATCCTTTGATGAATGAGAAAGGAGGAAGCATAGGCAAAATAGTGAATATACAGAACGACAAGAAACCTGTAGAAAGGGCAGTGAAAGGGGATAAAGTAGCAGTAAGCGTTGACGATGCCGTTTACGGAAGAAACTTGAAGGAAGAGGACGTGCTTTATACTGACATAGAAATACATGACATAATAAAATTTGAGGACGTGCGTGCAGAACTTTCTGAGGATTACTCTCAAATAATGTCGGAGATACAGAAGATAAAGAAGCTTTAAGAAATATACCTAGTCTGAGTAGTTGCTAGATAGTTTGAACAGCGGTTCCGTTCTTTCAGAGGTTTATCGAATGCGTCTTTTTTCTCTATGCAATATGTTATCTATCGCAGAATCAAATTTTTTCATCATCTTCTTCTCGTCGTACACTTCAGATTTTATAGCGCCACTTTTTAACTTAGAATAGTACTTTTTATCGCTTATCTTGTTCAATGCAGACGCTACAGCATTTACTGTTGCCTCTACAAGCATGCCATTGCTGCCATCCTTTATGAATTCTTTCGGGCCTCCTTCATTTACAGATATGACTGGTTTTCCGTATGCAAGCGATTCTAGAGGGACAAATCCGGTGTCCTCGTTTATGGCGAGGAATAGCGTCGCGTAACAAGATTGATAAAGATGTCTAAGCTCTTTTTCGCTTAAGTTGCTCTTTATTATTATGTCATCTCTACTAGATGCAATGGCTTTCACCTTTTCGAAGTAATTTTTGTCCTCTACAAACCCCCCCATGACTAACTTGAACCCTAGAGAGGGTAGGTCGGAATTAATGAACGCATCCACAGCTAGATCCTGCCTTTTGTAAGGGGTGAATCTGCTCGCATAGAATATTATTTTCTCTGTTTTTCCGCGGGTTTTTTTGGTATAGTCAGTTACGGGTCCGACTTTGTATATTTTGTCAGGTTCTATTAAGCCGTACCTTAAAAGCCTATTTTTTACTTCATCATCGTGCACTATTGCGTAGGAGATATGTTTCCACGCAAGCTTTTCAAAAAAGCGATAGATATGGACAGCTACAGGTAAAACTATCTTGTATTTCAGAGAATTGCGCTTGTAATAGTCATACATAGAATGAGCCACTCTGAGAGGAGTATGTGAAAACGCAATAGTCAATGGATGTCGGTTTCTAAAAACGGTAAATTCGGCTATACCGGCGGTTGATATTAGGAATATATCGTAATCCTTCAAATTCTTTATCTTGCTGAACAGTAACCCCGCGAAGAGATTGACCCCCTTTCTTATAAATCCGCTCGGTCCGGCGTTTCCTATGACCGATATGTGGAATTTTTTGAAATCATCGAACGTGTTTTTCCTATCGTAATATAGCGTATACAAATCTATATCATATTTTTTATCGCGTAGAAATCTTAGCATCGTGCGTTCTACACCGCCTTTGCTTTTCAACCATGGAACCAGCAGGGCTATCCTTATTTTCCTGTTCATATCAATCAAGTTTGGAAGCACGATGGTGCCACCACATTAGTACCTAAAGCGAATATGTATATTAATAATGTAGAAGGCACTTGTCCGAGGTATATGGAGGAAGCCGCCTCTCCGTTCGTAGAAGAGCTAACTGTGCTGTTTATGTATTGACCTGTATATGAGAACACGCTTATATTGTATGCGGTAGAACCGGTAGGGAGCCCGTTTTTACCGTAAAATTCCAGATAATAATTCAACAGATTGCCATTGATAGAATAAGAGTAATTTATGTAAGATATGTCTGCCTGTAATCCTATCTGTACTATATCATTGCCACTATATTTGGCATATACTATGTATGTGCCTCCTGTTGTTGGAAGCACTCCTTCTAGCTTAGATTTGGAGTACTGTATCGAGGAATATGCTCCGTACGACGCCTTTATATAATTCCCGCAGAAAAACGACCCTAATAAAGTCAGATCCGGCACACTCAAAGAAAAGGAGGTCTTCGATCCAATCCCTTCGTTAGTCACGTAGTTCGCCTCGTTTGTAAGAGTTGTCGCTACGCTGGATACCTTCGATGAAGTGGAAGAGCCGTAATAATTCGAGTAGTATATGAAAACGTAGATCAAAAAGAACGCTATTGTCGCAAGAGCTATGGCTATGACTATCATGTATTCCGTTGTGAACTGACCCTTCGAATTTTTGCCCAAAGGCTTACCTAGCATATACTTTTATCGATTGTCTAATATTTATCTGTCTGTAAACAGGTAAAATCGAAAGCTGACTGTCTCGGGTGGTAAATTCACAAAATTATAATTTTTCCAAATAGAATAGAAAGCTTTATATATAACCTGCATTACTACTATATAAATATTATTATGAGAGTGATAACCAACAAGGAGAGTAAGAAATGCCCGTCGTGCGGAGCGAACGAAGTAGTTTACGATAAGACTACTGGTGAATCTATATGCCAGAAATGCGGGTATGTGGTCGAAAGTGATATGATAGACTATGGCAGAGAGTGGCGTTCCTTTGAGGATGAAAGATCAGAGGGCAAAGGTAGAATGGGATCGCCGCTTAGCTACGCCAAATATGATAAGGGCACTAGCACAGTCATAGGTAAAGCCAGCGAGTCTATAAAACTTTCAAATGCGAATAGAAGGACATTCTATAAACTTAGGAAATGGCAGCCTAGGATATCTACAGCTTTCGAACGCAACCTAAAATTCGCACTAACAGAACTCAGACACGCCAGTAACAGGCTTCATGTGTCAGACGTGATACAAGAAGAAGCAGCTAAGATGTACAGAGAGGCGATAAGCAGGCGTCTTGTCAGGGGAAGATCCATGGAAAGCGTCATAGCAGGCGCACTTTATGCATCGGCAAGGAAGTACAATAGACCAATAACTTTGGATGAAATATCAGATACGTTCAGCGTTGAACGCAAGGAAGTAGGCAAAGCTTACAGGCTTCTATGCAGGGAGCTCGGGATAAAGATATTACCCACATCACCAAACGATTATATATACAAGTTCGCGGTCGATCTTAAGGTCTCTAATAAGACGGTAGCAGATGCTGTTAAATTACTAAAAGAAGCAGAAGCGAAAGGACTAACGAGTGGAAAAGGACCGATGGGTATAGCCGCTGCGGTGCTTTACGTGGCGACCTTAATAAATAAGGAGAAGAAGACCCAGAGGGACGCAGCTAAAGCTGCAGGAATAACCGAAGTCACCATAAGGAATAGGTACAAAGAGCTTTATCAAGCTCTAGATCTTAAGGACAGATATAAGATAGAGGAGTAAGTCTCCTTATGGAAAGATTCAGAGAAGGCGCAGTGTCCTTCCTCGCAGAGAACAAACAAACTAGGGGTTCTGAGGCTTTTTTTAATCCAGATAGAGAATTCGATAGAAACCTCAACGTACTTCTGATTAAGGCTATCGGGCGCAGTGGCCTAGATGGATTGGATTTGATGTCTGCTAGCGGTGTAAGAGGATTGAGACTAGCAGTAGAGACCGAGGGTTTTAAAACAATGGCGCTTAACGATTTAAACACCTATAGCGTCCTGAAAAAGAACGTAGAATCAAATTCAGACCTAATAAAATCCGAAGTCAGTGTGTCTTCTTTCAACGCAGCTGAGACGTACAAGTTCGGCAAGGTATTCGACTATATAGATATCGATCCTTTCGGTTCACCCGTGACATATGCACTCTACGCTATGAACAGCATCAAGCTTGGAGGCATCTTGGCGCTTACAGCAACAGATACTGCCGCTTTGTATGGCAGAGCTGCAAAAGCCTGTGCTTTAAAGTATAGATCGGTTTCCTGCAAGACCTCTTATTATAACGAACTAGGTTTGAGGATACTTCTTAAGCGCATAGATGAGATAGCTGGGATATACAAGAAGTCCATAGAACCGATGATCTTCGATGTAAGAAGACACTATATCAGGACCTACATAAAGATAGGCAGGATAAAATCTTCTACGGAGATAGACACAATATACCAATGCCCAGAATGCCCGAATAGGTCTATGCAAGAGGAGTTTATGTGCAGCAACTGCGGAGCAGAAATGAACCGTTTAGGACCTTTGTGGACGGGAAGGTTATTCGATAGAGATTTGGTGCTTAAGATGTATGAGCTTTCCAGTGGGCTCAAAGAGAAAGAATATCTTAGCGCTTTAAAGGAGGAAGAGGATATGATATCCTATTATACAACGACAGAGATAGCGAAATACCTAAAACAGCCGGAGAAAAAGAACGGCTTGTTAGGAAGCAAGACCGTCCTAAATCCAAAAGGTTTTCGCACAAAAATGGCATTTAAAGAGCTTGTGGGATTATACTCAAAATTATAATTCTTTGACTTCTTTGAGCAGGGCTTGACCAGGGAGGCCTCTTCTGAACCTAGCTACTACGCGGCCGTTGTCACCGTGTACTCTGGTTATGGAGCCTCTTATAGAATTCTTTGAAAAAGAAACTTCTACTTTTTTTCCTATGTACTTGGCAGCGGATTCCCGGTCGTTCACGCCGCTTATCTTTAATACGGCTTGCATAGTGTTCTGCGTCTTTCTTCCCCGTCTAAACGATAGTATTCTCATTGTCATATCACTGCGGGACGCTATATTGGCTGTCTTTCTTCTCCATCTCCTTTGCAATCTCCTTGTCTATCGCTGGCTTTGGAATCCCTTTTTTTTCTCGCAAGTCGCTTATTATCTTTAGTATCTTATCAACGACCTCTTTAGTTATCTTGCGCTTCTTACTGTATTCTTCGCCGCTAACTTCTTTGATTTCACCGTGGTCTATCTTTTTGAACCATGTGACTACATCGCTTACTTTATCCACATCTTCCTTAGTAAGCGCTTTTTCCTTTTCTACGGCTATCACCATAAGATCCTTAGAAACTTCTTTAGGCACGGGTGGTAAGTAACCGTATTCCATAAGAAGAGCCTGCCCAGCTGCTACAACGGAGTTATAAAGGTCCATGCTCAGTTTTGTGCTAAGAACGTTGTCTGCAAGCATTATAAGTCCTTCTGCATTCTCTATGTTAGCGTCTATTGATTCTTTGGTAGGGATGATGTTCCCAGTCTTGTACAACATCTGTATAGGCACAAAATAACCCGTATCGTAAACCGCTATGCCATCCCTCAATAAGGTTAGTATCACAGGATTTGGTTTTATTATAGAAGCCCAAAATTCAGAAAGAGGATAAGCCTGAGCGTGTATCTTCTCGGAGAAGTCCTTCGCTATCTCGGCCATCTTAGTGAATAGTCTCTCTTTGAGCTGTTCCAGCGTAAATCTCTGTATATCCGTGTCGTCTACTATGAAAGCCACGTCTATGTCAGATGTGCTGTTTATGCCGGTTTTTGTTTTGGAGCTTCCGAATATTATTATAGATTTTATGTATTTTCTAAATAGGCTTAATACCCTAAGGAAATACGCTCTAATATCGTTGGCATCTTTTGGCTGTAGTATCTTGCTTAATATATCGAAAGAAAGACCAGCTAGTTGACCGGGTGGTTCTATATGCGCTTCCTTGCCCTCTTCTCCAACGTCTATACCTACGAAAGAGCCCATATAGTCTACTCGTTCATTAAGTTCGTCTATCTTTGCAGAAAGAGCGTCTATCGTGGAAAAAAGCTTGTTGAGCGCTCCTTCAACAGGGTTCACGTTTTCGGTCTGATGCATAATATAATTCCTCAAGTGATAAATTTATATTACACTCCACTCTCCTTTATAAGTCTTTTGTATTGTCGTGGGACGCTGCTCTATCGGCTGTCAAGCGTTGCCGGCTACGTTAAAAATCACGAATGGAAAATAGAGTTTGGTCATCTATGGTAATAGTATATAAATTACCACCGTCAAATTACTAATATGAATCTAGCGACTTTATCAAGATATGTGGAAATGCTGATGAAACCTTCTACACCAACAGATGTGGTGGACTCATGGATAAAGGAGCTGAAGATGCGTGCTTCCAGCATAGAAGGCCATTATCGCGGTAAGCTAGAAAACCTGAAGTTCGCCAAAAAAAAGGAAACGCCAGCCCCAGGTTTGATTGGTCCAGAAAAAGGTATCTTTATTTCGTTTGATATAGAAAAAGGATACCAGTTCCAGACAGAATATAACATGGTGAGACAAGAGTTCGGGGGATTGGGTTATAATATGCTAAAGACTGCGGAGTCCATAGACCCTTCGGCTTTGTCGAACTTGATGGTGATGGTTTTCGAAAAAAGGAAAGCCTTCGAAGACAGAGCGATGACTCTTCTGGGCAGCGTCAACACCGTCCTTAAATCAATAATATCCATAACGTACGAACTGAGAGAATTAGACAGGAACCTTCAATTTTATAATCTGATGGAATCTGGCGACAAAGAGAAAAAGGAAGCTGCAGGACTGGCTCTCAAGAGAATATTCGTGGACCAGGTCGATGCAAGAAAAAGAGGCGCAAGTCTGGCTGCTCTTTCAGCTGGGTACTCCCAAGGACAGGGAGGAGCTGGGTTCATAGACTTAGTCGCTTCATTTTACAAGGTGAAAAGTTTAAGAGACATAGAAAACATGCAGAGGAACGACGAGTACAAGGACATACTCAAGAACAGATACATAGAATATGAGGAGTGGGTCAAAATAAGCGGTTCGGACTTAAGACAGAGAAAAGCTATGCTTCTGCAGTACCTGAAAAGCCAGGTGTCTTCGTATAAAATGTATTCAGAATGGGCCGCTGAAGCTCTGACTATACTTAAGAGAATAAATCTGACAGGGACTAAAGACGCGAAAGGATACATGTCAAATACTAAGCAACCGGATATAATGGAGACTGCTAAATTATCTCTAGAAGTAATTGGCAACAAGCCTATATACCTAGGAGAGTACTCAGTTGAAAACGCAAAGATATTCGGCAACAAAGGGGTGCAGCTCCCAGTTTCAGTCAATGAAAAGTTCCCCGCATCACCGTCCATGAGACAAGGCCCACGCGAGAACAGCAGGTCATTCATCCACGATTACCTGACTAAATATGGGCCTAAGGTGATATCAGCTATAGAAGTATCTCTGACCTTTGTTGAAAAACAGCTATTCCTAAAGGGTGCCATACAGGATAAACCGCAGTACTACGGTACGCTAGACATAAACGTTACCCCTTATTGTTTTTCCGTAGATGAATGGTATTTATTCACTAAGGCACAGGAAGCAAGGATAAGCAAAACCGTCTTTTCAGAGTTAGACAAGGTTTCAGTTTCTTCACTCAGCTCGATACAGAAAGAGCTAGATAAGTATATAGAGGAAGCGGACAAAGCGACAAAACCAAAGAAAAATGACAACAGCTACGCATTCATAGATATCTATAGGTCGTTCAAGGATGACATCCTAGGCATAAATAAAGCGATGTCTGCAGCATCTCCGCACTATGAAGATGATAAACACAGTTTCAAACCCGAGCTTTATGAAATAGAGCTTAGCCACAGGAAGTTCGGCGCTATAAAGAATAAGAGAGCGATAGAAGCAGGGATGTTCATTTCGATGAACGATGCATATTTGATATACAACGAGTTCAAAAGAAGGAAGAATCTAATGACTCCCTTATCGAAGTTCGATAACCCTCTGTTCTGATACGATAATATGTTCAATAAAAAAGGAGAGATGCCGGTTACAGAAATAGTGGCTATAGTCATAGCCTTGGTCGTATTAGCGATAGGAATCGTGATAGCGGCCATCTATTTATTAGGAGGTGGCACCAGCATAGGAAACGATATATTAAAAGCAGTATCGTTCAGCTGGCTTTTCGGGAATGGATGAGAAAGGAGCAATACAAGGGACCGTGCTTTTGTATATAGTGCTCATAATAATAGTGGTAATCGTAATACTCATCTTCCTACAGTTTCTAACGCCTTATAAGTTGTCTAACTTCATAGAATCTTTCATATCTGCCGCTGGCAACAGCGGTGGAGGAGGGAGATATGCATAATAAAGGCGTCACTGACTATATACTTATGCTTATAATAATCTTGATAATCGCAATAGTGATAGTTATATTTTATCTCGTCATATATTCGCCTAGCTCCCTCGGAAAGCTTATACCTTCCCTTCCGAATCCCTTCGGGTGATTATATGCATACAAAAGGCATAACAGAAACCACCATATACTACATCATAGCGCTTGCGCTCTCGATAGTGCTTATAATAATCTATATACTCCTAGCCGGGCCAAGCGTAATAACAAACGCTATATCCGGATTCTTCTCCGGGTTCAAATCTTCTATAATATCTGGATTGGGCAGAGTATAAAAACCAAGAGCAGTCAGCCGTAGAAAAGTATTTATATGAGATGTTATCATTACTAGACAATAGTTATAGTATAGGAGGTAAATTATGGCAAAAGCTATCGTAAGTGTATATGGTTACAGTGAGAATATAGTCCCTGGGAATAATCCTTGGGAGCAGGTGGTTTCTGATAGATTCGATGGCGCGGTTGGCATTGCCAGATTCCTCAAGAGTCATAATATAGACGTAGATATGTACATTTCTGGAGGAACAGTATCTAATAAAACAGGTAAAGTAGAAGCCGATGCGATGCATGATTTACTTAAGAAAAGATATACTAACCTAGAAAAAATTATAGATGAGGTAGTCTTGGACAAAGAATCCAAAAATACACAGGACAATGTAAATAAGATAAGCTCATATGCCAAGGGAGTTGGAGCTGATTCAGTCTTTGGAGTTAGTAGCAGGGATCATGTAGGCAGGATAATAACTCAACTAGGTTATCTTACTGATTTGCCTGACCTAACCATAGGAGTATTCGCTTCAAAAGGATCTTACAGTATAAACGGTTCAAATGGTATCCAACCTATGATACTTGAACCACCGTTCTTTGGTCAAGACAATCCAAAAGAACTACAGGGCATGTACTCAAAACTATTCAAACTGACTCCTTACCAGAAAGTTGAAGTCGGGCGCGAGATAGTGAAAAGAGTAGATTCGAATAGTAATACTAAATAGAATACGATATAGAGAGTAAATCAAATCAAAGAGATAGAAGTGCATTCCAGGAAATGAAACCTTAAGATTATCTATAGTGACTGTGGAATGCAAAGCTTTAAAAGTATAGAAATATAGAATTTCTGATGGAAAATTGGTACAAACATTCGGAAGGTAAGACAGTGAAAGAACTCAAATTCGGCGAGTTCGAAATAAAATACGTGAAAAAAGAGAAAAAAGAGGACTTTCAGCCGCGAGGCGACAAGGCTCCCATTGACATAAGTAAGGAGCAGCTCAAAGTGCTTAAAAATGGGGTCAAGATAAAAGTAAGGAAAGCCAATAAACTCGCTATAATTGAGGCACTGAAGAACGACGAATTGGACAAAGTAGACGAAATAGTAAAGGCTCTAGGAACCCAGTGAAATCAACCGGTTTCTGCATGCAGACTCTTTTAAGCTTTGCATTCAGTCCTTCAGTATATTTGCTATCTCATCAGCAGATCTCTTAGCGTACATTTTTATAAGTCCGTAATTCGCATTCGGGTCGGTCATTACCGTGAGTATAGCGTTGTCGCCAGCTTTTATAGCTACGACCCTTATATCCTTAGATTCCGCGAATATGGTGTCAAATATGTTTTTGGACCCAAGGTACTTAAGCGCCTCTTCGGCTGCACCTACCATCGAAGCCATCATAGCCGCGAAATTATTCGGGTCTATGTCTTGAGGTATCCTGTGCACTATAGGCAGGCCATCTGCAGAGATCACCGCAGAAGCTTTTATTCCACCTACTTCCCCTAGTTTCTCCAATATTATACTCATCGATTCTGATTTAGTGGCCATATCTACTTATTATCTACCTTCAATTTAAACATTTTTCAGGTCAGCTCCGCGAACAGTGCATCGAGCGCAGAGTCCACTCCGTCTTTCTTTAGTCTTGTCGGTTTGTTAGGATCTATATTATTTAAGTTTTCTGCGACGGTCCTAACCAAAGAGGTGTTCTTGTCTAGGTGCAGGTGTTCTCTTATATCATCGAGTGACAAAGCTCCAGGCAGGTCTGCCTTGTTTGCTACTACGACTATCGGAAGGCCGTACGTCTCTGTTTTTCTGAGCATCTCTATCGCTCTTGGGAATTGGTCTGGTTTAGTCGAATCTATCACGAGTATGACCCCTACGGCTTCACCGCCCAACAGTTTGAGCAACGGGTCGAACCTCTCTTGACCAGGTGTTCCGAAAAGATCTGCCTTGTAACCCTTAAAATCTAGATTTCCATGGTCTAGTGCTATAGTGCCCCCAAGTCTGTCGACGCTGACTGCATCCTTTGATGCCGAGTGTATAAAAGACGTCTTGCCCGCATCTGTAGGCCCAGTAACAAGTATCTTGGGGAAGTATATCTTTATTCCACCTGGCTTCACTGCCTTGAATAATACCGATGAGAACTTTTTATCCTTTACCCAGTCGCATTTTATAACGGCGAAGTATTGTCCGAATATAACTCGTTTCTCTATTCCCTTTATATCTACCTTAGCGTTTACTTTGGAGATAAGTTTGTTCAAGTTTTCCTCTCCATAATCCCAGTCTGTAAACAGAGATAGTACAGAGCCGCCTTTCTTATCTAGCTTATCTTTTACAAGATCTATAACAGACATCGCGTAGTCAAAATCGAAGAAATCAGCGATCAGGGAAAGTGAATCTATGACAAGAAGATCATACCCTTTGTCCAATTCTTCTGAAAGCGCCTTCTTTATCTCTTCCTTGTCATATGGGTTTGAAATCATCGTACTGTCGTCAACGCTTTTGGAACTTATTCCAGTTATCCCGCTATAGGAGTCTATTATATGCAGATTGCTGTTAACTTCAAAATCGTAATCCTTCATGTCTGCAAGGTACGCTTCCGGAGAAGTCCTGTTTACATACAGCAGTACCTTATTGCCGTGTAATAGGTTATTGTGTATAACTTGATAACCGAAAACTTCGTTTCCGACAGCCGGAGAAGCGAAAAAAAGTACACTTTTCTTGTCTGGGATCCCAGTAAGGTCATCATCTAGCTTACCTATACCAAATACAGGGTCTTTAACTTTATCCATAAAAAAGATTATCCACCCACAAATATAACCCTTCTTTGGTCGTGCTCATATGTCCTTCCAATCCAGTACCTCTTTAGAGTTTCCTAATACCTTAAAGCTCCTTTTCCCGTTCTCTAATCTAAGCATTATCACAGAATCCATTATGGATTTTATGGTTTCGTTTACTTCAGGGGAGTGCATCTCATCATCTATAAGGAACACGCTAGATATCCCCGCCATTTTAGAGCGGCCGCATACAAATTGGAGGAACCTATATATTGTAGTAGGGTTGTTGTATAGCATCAGGACCGAAATTGAGTCTATTACGTTGAGGACCGGGACTCCTTCCTTTGACATTTCAGCGTTCATAGCAGAAAGCGCTACTGATATGCCCGTAAGGTCCAACGGACCGTTTAGCATCTTGGTATATGAATTGTCCGTAGATTGCGGTGATATGCTTCTGCTGTAAGCGTCTATTATCTTGAAAGAATTCCCCATGTACTGAGATATATTCAACTGTCTCGACTGGAACGATGCGATTACGTCGTTTACAGTCTTTCCAGTCGTGACGTATATGACCGCATTCTTATCACGGAGGGCAGAAGCCACAAGCCTATACGAAAAATCCTCCTTGCCGCTTTCCTTGTTTCCGCTTATAAGATAGGTCTTCCTCAAATCTATGCCTCCTACTGCATCGTCGAAGGATTGTATTCCTGTCTTTATCATATCTTTAGGAGCTTTACATGCTTTGATTTTATCCCTATAGAAGTCCCGTCTACCGTTATAGAAACGTCCGCTGTTAGCTCGTCCTCGTTCTGTTCAAATGTTATCTCTTCCTTTGCAGATTTATCGACGGACACGTTGACGAATGGAAACAGATAATTTAGCAGGCTCCTGAACAGGGCTTTTTGGTCTCCTTTTTTTATTATCATTGAAACAGTGTCATTTAGGTCAGATGTCTCTACTATCTTGAAGTATTCCGTTTCTATTATTATGTCGGTTATCCTTTCATGCGGCAGCTCCAGCAGGTCGTTTATAGTGTCCTTTATGTTTTCGTCGGCACCGAACTTCTTAGACACGCTTCTGGGTTTTCCGCCAGATATGAAATCGACTATAAGTTCAGTCGAAGACACCAGGTACAGTCTCAAAAGTATCTTGTATATCTCATCGGCATATAAGCGCAGAGGATGAGACACTTTTAGTTTTACAGCGCCTTCCAAATAATCTAGATTTATATCGAGCTTTTTAGCGGGTATTATAGTACTCAATTTCATTATAGATCCAGTGCCATCGAAGAACTTTTTAAGTTCATTTATGGCTTCGAAAGCATTCATCTCCATTACACCTTATAGCCTCCAGTAAATATAAAATCGATTTTAGGGGAATTTATGCGCAAACGCCCGTCGGAGAAGGCGCTGGGTCGTACAGCGCTGTCTCATTAGGGTATATCGAAAATGCAGAATGTGAGGTGGATATTATCACGGCCACGTATCCGGCGCATCCTGCACTGTCATTGAACCATCCAGACACCTGTTTGCCAGACAGGGAGAACACACTAGCAGCATTAGCGCCGTTGGAGTTTACCCATGCAACGTACTGCTGGTTTGTCATCACCAAGAACTCCGTATCCGAAGTAGCATTATACTGCATGTGGACTCTGAAAGTGTCTGGTATAGACATGAACACGTATGAATCCGCTTTCTCTGATATCTTCTGGTTCCATATGTATAATAGAGGGTTATTACCGATAAACTTGAACGCAAGAGGCACTATAGTCCCTTCAGATATAGCTATTGAAGAATTATGCGATAGGCACAACCCTGTTTTGTTCTGGAATATCAAAGTCGAATCTGCACTGCACGTGTTTATCAATATTATGTGACTGCTCAATGCGTATATTATTCCCCCAGCTATCGCTATAAGTAGAATGAAGCCTAATATCGTGCTGGCTAGGCTGCTCTGCGTGGTCATTTTTATGGTATTACATCTTTGGTATTTAACTTTTATTAAGCAAGATAAATCATTGCAATATAGACTTAGGAGTATCTACTAGATTAGATTAATTAAGGATTCAGTACACTGAAGCAGGATGGAGACCCGGAGCTACCCCAATAGAATGTTGTACCATTATCGAGCCTGCAGCTTGTCGTTCCTCCTGGTACATTACCACAGCTGAACAGCGTGCCGCCTATAGTATCGTTAGGATAACTGCACCATTGCGCTGGGTTATTAGATGCCGCAGATTCAGAACATGCAGTCTGGCAATTTGATGCGAAAGCCTGTTGGGCTTGGGCATTAGGATTCGTCGAACCACCTATCCCCTTGAACCCGTTTAGAACGAACGTTATGAAAAGGACCAATATCAGAAGACCTATAGCTATAAGTATTATAGTATTTATCGGTAATCCTTGACCTTTGGAACCGGTTATCATTATGATACAAGTCTCTTTTAGTATTTAAATATTGCTTATAACAGCGTTAAACCTTTGGAGAATTAACCTTTTTCGACCAGACGGTCCATCTTCTCGTTGAATCGCATTCCTGCGCTTATTATCTTGTCTACATCGGTTCCGGTTATCTCCACTTTGTCGCCGTGCAGTATTTTTTTGCCTATTGTGAATATCTGGTTAAACGTGGATATATCTTCCTCTGTTACCACGTGCATCCTCTGCAGAGATTCAAGCATTTCCCCTATCGTTTCTGGAGAAGGAGGCACCTCTCCATGCTTCATTATCAGAGCCTGGGCCGAATTGACGACCGACCAGTACATGTCGGTTATTGAACCAGCAAGCCTTATCTTTGAAGACTCCGCGTACAGCTGACTCCTGGAGAGAGCGGCGTATATAGATTCTTCCGTTGGTTTTATTTCTCCTCTTTCTAATAGTACCTGCAGCGGCTCAAAATATCCAGTATCTATGAGCGGTACTCCGTATTTTAGCACGTTTACAGAAACAGGGTCAGCAGCTAGAACACCCTTCCAGAAAGCCGTTAGGGTAACGAAGTTTATATGCAACTTCATGGATTTTTCAGCTTTTATTATCTTGTCTATGTCTGCGTAGAAAGGAGCTAGTACGTTTTCATCCAACTTGTTTAATACGTCATCCATTATCAGCATTATATCCACATCGCTTTGCTCTGTTTCCTTTCCTTTGCTGTACGAACCGAACAATGCAATGGTCTTTATAAGTTTAGGGTATTTTTCGAACGCCCCTTTGGCGAACTTATACGCCGAATCATATCCTCTTAGCTTTAATTCTCCCTTGTCTTTTTCATCCATATTAAATAATCGGCGCTCCAGAGAAGCCACCTTCACCACCTCTTTCGTTCTGCATGTAACCTGCTCCAAATGTCGGCGATATACCGCTGAAACCGCCGTACTGGAAAAGGTCGTTCCTTAATCCCAAGTTGAGATATGAGGAGTAGTCTCCGACGATCGAAGAATAAGGTCTGCCGGCATAAGCCGGGAGACCAGCATAAGGCATATTGTCAAAAAGAGGCGCGCCCATATACTGCATTGATGGACCCATCCCGGCAGTTATACCGCCGACACCTCCGAATACCTCCATTATCGCCGGCGCTTCAACACCCGCGTTCCTAAGCGTCTCATATATCTCCTTTATCGGAGTAGTGCCTTCTCCGAGAGGCAGGTGCGCGTCTATGTTACCCATATTATCGTTCAAGTGATATCTTTTCACATAGTCTCCTAGGGTCCCAGCCATTTTGACTATATCTTTATCTGAGTAAGGTTTCCCAGTCTTTGGGTTCGTATACGATTTGAATATGTTCAAGTGTCCAACGTCCAGATTTACGCCGATCAGGTCCCTACTCAATTTCTCTGCATCGGATCTAGACAGTCTAAGTTTTTCGTCCTTCATCGCAGCTTCAACAAATAGTTCTCTGGCGGCGTCTATAGTTTTCTTCACGTCTTCCGGTTTACTTAAAGACATGTCCGGGCTCATCGTATTCTCCACAAGTATCATAGGGGCAGTCTTTGTTTTAGCGGCCATAAGTGCTGCATTTTTTATGCCTTCTGCTGCTAGTTTAGGAGCTTCTTCGCTGAATGATACGAATCTGGAGCCCAGATTATCTATCTCTTTCTGTAGTCTGTACCTCTCAGTCGAAAGGTCCTTTTTCTCTTGGAGCAATCTTTCTTTTTTTGCTGAAAGTTCGGATTCCCTGTTTTCTCCTTTTGCTTTAGCCTCTACAAATTCGTTAGCTACTTCTATCAATCTTCTCTCGATGTTACGTTCGCTTATATCGATAGTGGATAGTTGCTGACTCATCCCTATTCTCAACTGGTCTAGTTGGAAGTTAAGGGCGCCCTGAGGGGTGAATTCGATATAAGCCTCATTCCTATCGGTTTTTTTCTGGGCTATCTCTCCACGCAATCTTTTGAAGGTGTCTTCACCATAAACATTTTTGAATTCTTCCAAACTTGTGTTCATAATCTTTGATGGACCTATAGAGATAACTTTGTCATCTTTTTTATCATAGACAGTTATGCGTGATCTAGGATCTGGTGTGCCGAAGTTATCCGAAGCGGCGTGAAATATTATCGGCATGTTGCGTCTTCCCATAGGCCTGCTGATTTCATCTGTGAATTTTATAGCAGCTTCTATCTCATTCCTCATAAGCTCGCTGTAACTGGTGTCTTTTTCCCCGGTCTTCGGGTTTATTCCAGAAAAGTTTATAGACCACGGTGCATGTACACTAAGATCGGAATTAGTGGTCTTTGCCAAGTTACCTATTGCTTCTCTTTCAGTTTTGCCGATCTTTTCAGCTGATGTTCCCTGACCCGTGTGTCCGTAAAGGCTAGCGAGATCCAGTTCTACCATCTGAGCACCGCTTCTAAGTATCTTCGCAAACTCAGCAAGCTGATTGTTTTCTCCTATAGATACACCTAGAGCTACCTGCTTGAATGAATCGTTGAACTTATTGTCAAGTTTGTATTCTGTCATATAGTAATTCTATGAAGCCATCTAAATATATTGCTTTAATCGAGCGCAATCAATTGATATACGACTCTAGGTTAGTTTATAGACATGATATAATCGTAAAGAAGGGCAGTAAAAATACAGCGAGCCGTCAATGTTTAAATAACGCGAAATACTGATTAATCTATGAAGATAAAAAATGCAATAGCACTGAAAATACTCAATTCAAATTCGAACTTTACTATACAGGTTGATATCGAGTCCGATTCAGGAAAATTTAGAGGGTCGTCTCCCGCAGGTGAGAGTGTAAGCGAATTTGAAGTGGCACAGTTCAAGGAAGGGCTAGATTCTGAAATAGACAAGTTCAATAGATTCTTAGGGACCCTCAAAAACAAAGAGCTATCCACAATAGAGGACGTATATTCCTTAGAAAAAGAGATACCAAAGGAATTCATTGGCGGACCTTCATTGTCCTTATCGTATGCGCTGGTGTATGCGATAGCAGCCGAATCAAGGAAAGAGCCATATGAGCTGTTCGGTCAGAAGAGCTTAGTCCTGCCAGTATCAAAGATGCTTGGAGGGGGGATGCATGCGTCCAATTTAGGGATGGATATCCAGGAGATATTGGCCGTCACGATGGAAGAAGATGTACGCAGCAGCGTTGACGGCACTTTAGAAGTGTACAAACAGCTTAAGGAGATACTAAAGAACAGCACTTACAGCTTTATCGGAGGAGTCGATCCAGAAGGTGGGTTTGTCACAGGATTGGACAATTACGAATCGCTTAAGATAGCTAAAAAAGCTGTAGAGAAAGTCATAGAAAGGACTGGGAAGGACATACGTTTAGGAGTAGACATGGCAGCGTCCACGTTCTTTAAGGATGGAAAGTATACCTACAAGAAACCTTTATATGGAAAGAAAGAAGTATCACGGGAAGAGCAAATAGACATAGTTAAAAAGCTTACGGACGAGTTCGATCTATATTATATAGAAGACCCTGTCGGTGAATCCCTATTAGAGGACTACGGCAAGATACTCTCTCTATGTGGCAATCTTGTGGTAGGAGATGATTCTACCGCAACTTCCACGGATAGGCTCAGCGAAGCGACCGGCAAGATAAACGCTGTGCTTATAAAACCGAACCAAGTAGGACTATTATACAAGGTTAAAGAGTTCTCCGATATGGCTGATAAGATCGGAATAACCAAAATAGCGTCACACAGGTCCGAGGAAACCTCTATAAACATCCTTTCAGACCTAGCCGTAGGCTTGGGCGCAAAGTATTTAAAAGTAGGAATTAATAGAGGAGAGAGAGTAGACAAAATTAATAGACTATTAGAAATTGATCAGATATGATGTTGAAGAAAACGGACAAATTAGAAGCGTACAAGAAGTATGGTACGCGCATAGGCACAAAATCGGTAAACACCGCGTTAGAAAGGTTTGTATTCAAGAAAATAGCCAATAAATTCACCATACTCAACATAAAGCTCATAGACGACAGGATAAAACTAGCCGCTAAATCTCTAAACAACTATAACAGGAAGGATATACTGCTCGTTTGTACGCTCGATAGCGCATACTATGCGATATACAACTTCGCGAAATTGATGAAAGTCAGCGTGAATTTCGGTAGGTATTTGGCTGGATCTTTAACTAATATAAACTACAAAAACTTCTTTGAGCCGAAGGTTCTTATTGTAACAGACCCTAATGCTAACAGGAGGGCTATAAACGATGCGAAGAGGATAAACATCCCTATAATAGGCATATGTGATACTGATAATAGAGTCTCTTTCATAGACCTGATAATACCAGGAAACAACAAGAGCGGCAACAGCATAGGCCTTATACTGTATCTACTCGCGTATGAGATGGGCACCAAGTCAGAGAAAGAAAAATTGGAAAGTGTGGAGATAGACGACTTTATTTCGAAAGAATTAGATTTCTAATAATTATTATGGAGTTTTGTGATGTGTATAAAGGCGCTAAGCCTATAGCGAAGAGAGTAAAATATTGTGGCACTTTTGGTCTAAAACTGCTCGGGCTTATGTTCGTAAAACATCCTGGGGCGGGCGCTTTTCTCCCTGATGTAAAAGATATACACATGAATTTCGTGAACTTTGAACTAAGAGTCGTGTGGTTAGATAGGGATTTCCGCGTGATGGAAGAAAAAATCGCGAAGAGATGGAGGCTTTAT
This sequence comes from Nanobdellota archaeon, assembly GCA_021850635.1. Lineage (GTDB taxonomy): Archaea > Nanobdellota > Nanobdellia > Parvarchaeales > Parvarchaeaceae > Parvarchaeum. The sequence goes on along the minus strand of JAJZLM010000008.1, from coordinate 12,007 downwards.
AACGGCCCTTATGGTGCGGTCCATGTGCTCGAACTGCCCGTGTCCAATCACGCTAAACTTAGCGTAGGAGATAAGCTTAAGATAAAGGTATATGAGAATAAAAACAGCAACAAACACGATAAAAGATAGGGAAGATAAATTGATAAGGACGGACATTTTCAATACTGCTTGCAAATCCATCGACTTAGCCGGCTTTGAGATGGTCCTTCCAGGGAATTCTATAACTAGGATTGGGAGAGGGATCAGGATAAAACGGTTGGATTATCGAAATAAGAATAAAGGTAAGGACATTATGTCCGTTTTAATGAAAGCAGTCGATGGATGCGGGGCGTTCGATGGTGTATTGGTATCAGGTGGTATAGATTCGTCGGTAATAGCTGCGATAGCCAAAAAGAAGAAAGAAGACATAGAATTTTTCACATCTGGGTTTCCAGACAGCGAGGACATCAAATTTTCCAGCATATTAGCAGACAGCATGGGAGTAAATGTTAATAAGGCCTTTCTAACCGATGAGAAAATCAAGGACATAGTTGTCAAGTTAAAATCGCTCGGACTGGACACTTATAATGTTATAATCGGGATAACTGAGTATTCAGCCATAAAGCTGGCAGTTTCTCGCGGTCGCAGAAAACTTCTGAGTGGCATAGGCAGTGACGAACTGTTCTTCGGTTTTGCTAAACACAGGTTGGAACGGTCGGCAAGCTCTCTTAGAAGCCTTAGAGATGAGAGATTGTCGTACATAAACGTCACGGACATGATAAGGATAAATAAGATAGCGGATTGTCTTGGTGCTAGAGTCTTGTCGCCATATTTAAATGAAGAAATAGTTAATTTTGCATTGAATATGCGCATAGAGACGACGCGTGATGACATTTATCACAAAACACAGCTGAGGCTTGCAGGAAAGAAGTTGGGTCTCGACGAGCGTATTGTGGAAAGAAACAAAAAGGCCATGCAATACGGCAGTGGGGTTATGAAACACCTTGAAAAGCTTGCCGTAGAGAATGGGATTAAAAACGTAGGTGAATACATAAAAAGAATATGATAAAGATAAAAGCATTTGGAGGATACAGCAAAATAGGAAAGAGCATGACTGCCATAGACGTCGATGGAGAAATCATCGTGACTGACATAGGAGCTGACATAGAGAAACTCGTGGATTTCGAGGATGAGAAGAGCGTTATATCCATACACGATACACAAGCTCTCATAGAGAATGGAGTGATACCGGACGATACAGCGTTTTTCAATGAGAACGGGAAAAAGGTAAAGGCTATTGTTCTTACACACGGTCACCTGGACCACATATGGGGAGTGCCTTTCCTAGCTGCAAAGTACAAGTGTCCAGTGATAGGCACGCAGTTCACGCTTAAGGTCCTTGAGAACTTGATGGCAAATTTCAAGCAAAAGGACTTAAACCTTATAAGACTTAACACTGGGACGCAATATAAGATATCTGATAAGGTGTCGGTGGAACTTGTGAACATAACCCACTCTATACCAAATTCAGCTATACTTGTGGTACACACTATCTATGGAGCGGTAGTGTATGCTAACGACTGGAAACTGGATGACACACCAACTCTCGGTCAGAAACCTAATTACGCAAGGATGCAGGAGCTCGGGGACAAAGGCGTATACGCCTTGATCCTAGACTCTACAAATGTCGATCAAGAAGGGTATACTTTTTCAGAAAGCGTGGTTAGGACTATGCTAGAGGACGTAATAAAGAAGTCTCTTAGCAATAAGACTATATTTGTAACTACCTTTTCATCGCATATAGCTAGGATAAAAAATATAATAGAAATAAGCAGGAAATTGAACAGGCAAGTGCTGATATTCGGCAGGAGCATGTCCATGTACATCAGCGCAGCTATAGACACCAAAATAATAGAAAAATCAAAGTTCCCGGAGGTCATCACTAGAAGGGTGAAAGTAAACGAGATATTGAGGTATGTGAGGGGTAAGCCAGGAAAATACGTAATAATATGCACTGGCCACCAAGGGGAAAAAGGAGCTTTCCTAGACAAACTTGTGACTGGGCAGTACGAGTATAAACTTGGTAACGATGATGCAGTTATATTTTCATCGAGGGTTATACCTACCTCTCTGAACATAGCTAACAGAAGCATGTTACAGGTCGCGCTAGAAAGACTGAACGTCAACATTGCAGACAATATACATGTGTCAGGGCACGGCTCAAAGAACGACTATAAGCTTATGCTAAAGATGTTTAGACCCAAGCATCTTATACCATCCCATGGAGGCATGGACAAGATAAGCGTAGCGATAGACTTGGCGAAAGATATGGGTTATGAATTGAATAAGACGTCACACATACTTTTGAATGGCCAGGAACTTGTACTAGACTAAAGGTATAGAGATATTTAAGGGAGAAGAGGTGTAAACTCTAATGGCAGAAGATAACGCTAAAAGTTTTTTGGCTTCGTTCAAGGCTTGGAATAGGGAACTAGAGTTAAAGACTAAAGAAGGAAGTGGTGCGCGTAAATACGCGTTTGACAAGTCGTCTAAATTAGATGTTTTCTCTATGGACACGCCACCACCGTATACGTCGGGCAAGACATGGCACTTAGGAGCAGTGGCCCACTATTCACAGATAGACATGATAGCCAGGTCCCAAAGGATGCTGGGGAAAGAAGTGCTTTTTCCAGTTGGCATGGACAGAAACGGCATACCAGTCGAGAGATATGCCGAAAAGACGTATGGTGTCAGCATGGCGAGCGCGGGCAGAGAAAAGTTCCTCTTCATGTGTAAGACTGCCCTGGACGACTTAGAAACCAGCATGATCAAGATACTGCATGACATAGGATACTCTGCAGATTTCGAAAACATCTATAGGACTGACAGCGATGAATATAGAGCGTTCACCCAAGCAACGTTCATAGAGCACTGGAAATCAAAAAGGATATACAAGGGCAAAAGACCGAGTAATTATTGTATAGACTGCGGGACGACTATAGCAGATGCGGAAATAGAGTACGTGGATTTACCTTCCAAGCTAGTGTACATAAAATTTTCTCTAAAAGGCGGAGACAAGTCCTTGTCTATAGCTACGACTAGACCAGAGCTTTTGGGAGCGTGCAGAGCCGTAATGGTAAATCCAACGGACGAACGCTATAAAGACCTTATCGGAAAAAGCGTGACTGTGCCGCTGTATGGATATGATATAAGAGTTATAGAGGACGAATCCGCTAAACCGGAGTTTGGAAGCGGGGTCGTAATGATATGTTCTTATGGGGATTACAACGACGTGCTGCTCTTTAAGAAGTTCGGCTTGGACGAGAAAATATTGATAGATACTTCCGGGAAAATGAATGAGAACGCAGGAGAAAGCTTGTCTGGACTGACGGTAAAAGAAGCACGCAAGAAGATCGTGGAGATCTTGAAGGAAAAAGGACTTGTAGAGAAGGAAGTCAATATTAACCATAGAACTCCTCTATGTGACAGGAGCAAGACACCTATAGAGATAATACCGATGGACGAATATTTCTTGAGGACTTCTGATAAGAAAGAAGTGCTGTTGGAGATGGCTAAAAAAATAGATTTTATACCAGAGCAGCACAGGCAGATATTGATAAACTGGATAAATGTCGCGTCTGACTGGCCAATATCGAGACGTAGGTTCTATGGGACTGAAATACCTATATGGTACTGTAAGAAATGTGGAGAACCTTATATTCCACCCCCAGGCAAATATTACAAACCCTGGAAAGAATCCCCACCAGGATCTGCGGAATGCGCTTCGTGCAAAGGAAAGGAATTTATAGGGGATGAGAGGACTTTGGACACGTGGATGGATTCTAGTGTAAGTGCTCTTTACGTCACAGGTTATGGCAGAGATGAAGACCTGAGCAAGAAAACTTATCCAGTCTCGGTAAGGCCTCAAGGTGTAGACATAATAAGAACTTGGATGTATTATAGCATGGTCAGATGCTCGGAACTTACTGGAATGTCTCCTTGGAAATCAGTATGGGTTGGAGGGATGGGATTAGACGAGCACGGTGAAAAAATGTCTAAGAGTAAGGGGAATTTTGTAGACCCAGTTCCGCTTATAAATAAGTACGGTGCAGATGCATTCAGGTTTTGGTCGGCTTCTGAAGCGTCGGTAGGAAGTAATTTTCTCTATTCTGAAAGCAAAGTGGCCGGGTCGCAGAAGTTCCTTACTAAGCTACTAAACCTTTCAAGGTTGATATCCTCGTTTGGCGAACAAGGTTATTCGGATATAAAATATGATGATTTGATGCCGTCCGACAAATGGATTATAGGAGAACTGTCTTTGCTTGTAAAGGACGCTGTATCGGGATACAGCAGCTTTAATTTCTTGGTGCCATCGAACAGGATACGCAACTTTGTATGGTCAGTGTTCGCCCCGCACTATGTTGAGATGGTTAAAGCACGGGCTTACGGCAACGGTTTTTCAAAAAGCCAGAGAAACGCGGCATTGTACACGCTTAATTACGTGCTGAATGTGGTGCTGCTATTGACTGCCCCTATCTGTCCGTTTATAACCGACGCACTTTGGTTGGAATCTCACGGGAAGGAAGATTCAGTTCACTCCCACAGATTCCCAGAACAGATGAAGTACGAAGAGAAATATATGTTAGGGGATAAAATAATCGAATTTAACAGCATGGTATGGGGGAAGAAAAAAGAAGGAGGGCTGTCTTTGCGTGACAATATTTCGATAGATATACCAGACGACTTGAAAGATTTTTCAGACGATTTGAAAGCTATGCACAATATAAAGTGATATGGTAGAGATAACTGTGAAGAACATAAACTTTGGAGAAAAGAAAATCGAATTAACCAGAGGCACAGTCGATGAACTCACACAGAGATTTAGTACGAATGACGACGCGGTGATCTTCGTTAAAGAGGATGGAAATATATGCACAAAGGACACGGTGTTAGAAGAGGGGTCGACAGTTAACATGATAGAAGTGTTCTCCGGCGGATGATTATGCTTTGTCAAAAATGCGGAGCGGTTGCTGTAATATCTAATTTCAACGGAACTTTTTGTGCAGATCACTTCAAAGAGAATTTCGAGAAGATAGTCTTGGAGACTATAGAAAAGTATGGAATGATCGAGGAAGGAGAGAGGATTGCAGTGGCGAATTCTGGAGGTAAAGATTCGTTGTCACTGCTTTACATATTATCGAAATACTTCGGCGATAAAAATGACATAGTCTCAATAACCATAGATGAAGGCATACACGGGTACAGAGACAAGACTATAGGGACTATGAAAAAATACTGCGAGATGTGGGGGGTAGATTACGTAGTGTATTCATACAAGGACTTTGCTGGTCTAGGAATGGACGATATAGTGAAAAAAGAGAGTGGGATACCATGCGCCTCTTGCGGTGTCTTAAGAAGACACCTAATCAACGCAGGAGCCATCGAACAGAGAGCGGACAAACTACTAACAGCGCACAACATGGATGATGAAGCGGAAAGCGTGCTTATGAATATATTCCAGAAAGATTATGAAAAACTACTAAGATCTGGACCTATATCGGGTATAGAGGCTAAAGAAGGATTTGTCCCGAGAGTAAAGCCATTCATCTTTGTAAGCGAGAAGGAGACCATGCTCTTTTCCATATTAAACGGCATAGACGCGCTTCATACTCCCTGCCCATACTCTGGTTTTGGTTTTAGAGGAGTGCTGGCCAAGGTAGTCAAGCAGCTGGAGTCTGACGTGCCTGGTTCTAAAAAGAAGATAATAGACGCGTCTATCTTTGTTAAGAATGCTCATTCAGGCGATCGCGTTGTTTCCGCTAGAGCAAAGTTGCTAAACTGTTCGGAATGTGGTTCACCTTCTTCTAGGACGGTATGCGAAGCGTGCGCTATAAAGTCTAGAGTATCAGGGCAGATATCAAAAGGTTAAATATCAAAAACTGCATTAATAGCTTATTATGCAGAACAGTGATTCCAAAGTAGAAGTATCACAGAACTACAGTGATTACTCAAAAAGTATAAATGATTTCAACAGAAGATTAAACGACACGATCACTGATATATATCGTAAGATAGATTCTCTGGCTCATAGTATATCAGAGATAGATGCCGCCAGAAGGGACAATATAGACCCTGCGTATATTAAAAAGATAGATTCTAAGGTGGATAAACTGTCTTCAGACTTCAATGGAATGATATCAAATTTCAATTCCGCAATAGACAGGGTAAATGAAAATTATAGGGACTCTGTGTCTAAGATAACAAAATTAAGTTCCGCCGTGGAATCCGTCTCCTCAAACTCGAACATGCTTGTTTCCGACCTAAACAAGAGCATAAACAGCTTCAACAGCTTAGCTGATAAAGTGTCCCATGACGTGGATGTAAACTCTAAGAGAACCGATGAGTTGAAAGCGAATTTAGATAGGTTGTCTGAAAATGTGAGAAACGAGCTGAACGAGCTCACCTCTTCTGACAATGAGCTTATGAATAAAGTCAACAAGCTTTCTGAGACATTGTATTCTGGCATACCAAATATAAACAGATTAGTGGACGACCTGAACCAGCTTAAGAAAGCCAACTCTAACATAAACTCCCGTTTTGAAGCGTTGACAAACAACGCGAATTCACTGTCAGTGGAAACAAATAGTCTTAGCTTGAAGCTAGACACTATAAGTAAAGAGTTCCAGAATATACAAGCCAGTGTATCCGACACCCAAAAACATGTTATGGACTTCATAAACATAGCTAGGTCATCCATATCCAATGCAAGCACTTACAGTCCTGAGACTTTGAGCATAGAGATAAAGAAGAATATAGATAAGACAGATTCTATAGAAAATCAAATGTCTGACATGGCTTTTAGAGTAGAAAAACTTCAATCGTCACTGTCTTCGGTTAACAATAAGCTATCCGAGCTCTCTACTATCAAGAACGCATCGAAGCTTTTAGAAACCGTGCAGAAGACTTCAGACTCGTTAGAGGAAGTCGATAACAGAATAAACGCTAAGGTTTCTAAAGTAGAGGTTATGTACAATGAGATCAGCAGTCAAATGGACCGTTTCATGGACTTATCCAACAAACTTGGCGACCTCTCAAAAAGAATTGGAAGTGCGGATTTGGAACTAGCAAAGATAAAGAGTAATTTTACCTTGTTTGCCACGAAAGACGACCTCATAGAGATAAACAATAAGCTGAATAAGCTTTCTACCCAGCAAAGCTAAGCACACGTATATGGAAGAAGACAACGGCAGGATAAGAAAAAGGCTCTATAAAGACATGCCGCTGGCCAGCATAAGCATAGGAGAATTTGAAAAGCCAGGTCAAGATTATTTCACGAATCTAAGGAGATTCTGCATATCCATAGGGGTAATCAGCCCAGGAGAGAGCAGGGTAGGGATAGTGCATATACTAGATGTTCTACTTAAAGAGAGAAAAGCGCATCCAGAAGGCATAGACAGTTATTCCATCGTAAAGGAGTTGTACAAGACGGATGTAAAGATAGTCTATGCCAACATACTGCGGGACCTTAGGAAGCTGATGTCTGTTGGGTTAGTCGAGAAACTTGACGGTAAATACAGAGTTAAGCAGAACATGACGCTTAGCGAGATACTCGAGACGTTTATAAAACCTTACATAGTAGAGAGAATATTAAAGCGAGTATTGGAGTACGCTTCTAAAATAGACGAACAGTCAGAAAAAAATAATTAGATATCCGATATAAGTTTGTATATCCTTTTGCCACTGTAGGTTAACTTTAAAAGTTTCTTGTGTGAATTGCCTTCTGCAGTTATTATACCCAGTTCAGTCATTTTCTTTATGAGTTTTATTATGTAGGTGTAACTACAGTCTATTCTTTTTGCAACCATCGCAGAATAGGCGCTCCCGTCGTTAGAAGCTATTATTTTAAGTAGCATGAAAGGTTTTTCGTGCAGAAACAGCCTGCGTATCGCCTTGTTGGGATTGATTTCTTTACTTGGCATAATATTGAATTAACTCAGTAATCTATTTATGCTTTTAAGACTCATATTGTCCTTCACATGCGCTCTAAAGGCAGCACTCCCAGTATACTGGCAGCGTTCTTTAGCACTTTTCTAGATGAATCGACTAGCCATAACCTGAATGTTTTTCTTTTCCCTTCAGCTTTTATGACTTGATTTTTAGCGTAAAAAGCATTGAAATCCGACGCAAATTCAGACACGAAATTAGATATTATAGTCAGATCCAAAGACTTTGCTGCAGATTCTACTATGTCCTGGAATCTGAATATATTAAATAAAAGTTTCTTTTCAGATTCGTCTAGATCGTCCGGGCACTCTGGGCTTTGGATGTCTTCTGCTGCATTTCTAAGTATACCAGCCATCCTGCTTAGAGTATAATCTATATATATTGCTCCTTTTGACTCAAGTTTGATGGCTTCGTCTACGTCGAAGACTATAGTTTTTTTAGGATCTGTGCGCACCATCTCATACCTCAACGTGGAAACAGCGATGTCTTCTGCAATCTTCTCATATTCCTCTTCACTTAAATCGTTTGTATTCTTCTTTTTGGTTTCTTCTAGTATGACGCCTTTAAGTTTATCTATGAAATCATCGGCGTTTATGTAGACTCCTTTCCTACCACTCATTTGCATAACTCCTTTATCCGCTCCATTAAAACCGAGCTTCTTCGCTGTGTTGCTGGATAGAGCCACAACGGCATAGTCATAGTGCATATAATCGACTGTCTCCCCACCGCTTAGTTTATTTATAGCTTCCTTTACGACGTTCTGCTCGTAGCTTTGCCTTATGTCTATCACGCTTATTGATCTTTGGACATGGTTAAACATGGGGTGGTTAGTCTCTGATTCCTTGTCTAGAGTAGTCGCCCACAATTCCTCGCCGTTCTTCTGCGTAAACCATTCCTTGTATCTAAAATCACCGTTAAGTAGACCATGTTTCCACATCGCATACGCTATGTCCTTCCCAGCGTATACAACTGTCCCATCGGAACGAGTTAGTATCTTTTTGTCCCCGTTTGATGCTTGAAACACCCAACATCCTTTCTTTTCTCCCTCACTCTCCAGGTCTATAACACCAGCTTTTTTTAATTGCTCGAAAGCTATCTCCCAGAATTTATAGGCCAGTATATGGGATTCATAATTCACAAGGTCATAGAATACACCCAAGCGGCTCATAGTATCTAGCTGGGCCCTGAGGACCTCATCTACCATCTCTTTGGCTTCTAAAGCGATATCGTTGTCACCAGCTTCTATCGCTTTTAGAACCAAGCTTCTTTTGGACATTAATGAACTGTCTTTGGCGTATGCATCGTTAACCGTTATGTAGACTTCGTCGCCTAAATAGTGGTCTATCTTAACCCCTTCCTTTCTTGGGGGTAATCCCATAAATTTTATGCCTACTACGTTATCGGCGACCTGTGCGCCCGTGTCATCTATGTAATTCGTTACTATTACATCATATCCTGCCAATCTGAGAAGGCGCGAGAGCGAATCCCCTATAGATGAATTTCTAGTATGCCCTATATGTATAGCCTTGTTTGGGTTTACGCTCGTATGTTCTATTAGGACTCTCTTTTTTGCGCCATAATCGGTGCTGCCGTAGTCTTCGCCCATAGAACCGACTAGCCTATTCATTATAGCCTTGTAATTGTACCAACAGTTAACGTAGCCGTTTACTACCTCTGTTTTTTCTATGAATTCTAAGTCTTTCAGAGAACTGCTTATCGATTCCGCTGATTTTTTTATAGCATCTTTGTCGGCTTTGTTTTCCCTAAGTGCTTTTGTTATAGAAAAATCGCAGTTATATTTGTAGTCCTGGGTCTTTATAAGAGAACGCAACTCTTCGGAGCTATTGACGCCGATTCTAGAAGCTATCTCGCTAAGGAATTCTCCGAATGTGTTTTTTTTTGACATATTAAATTTATTCAAGTACTACCGCGGCGCGCAAGACTGCGTTGTGTATAGCGTGGAAGTTATATGGTGCAATACAGCTGCTTGCTTCGATCTTCATGGTATACCTACTTTTATTAATAGACCAAGCGGATTTAAATATAAATTCGTTCCGCTATATTATCCAAAACGAATGAAGTAAATTCTTAATGTATACTCTCTAAGTCCGCTTAATCATTAATTATATAAGTACAATAAGCGCTTTAATAAAATGAAAGGCAGTGAACTGAGTCGATTCGGTGAGATTAAGATAGCACTAAAATATCAGTTTTACTCGTACTTGCGCACTAAAAAATTCATTGCGCTTGTACTGTTAGTGGCCGCAATATCGATTGCGGTGTTAGCTTTAGAAATACACTCGGGCACAGCAGCTATAACATCCCAGTATCAGAATCCAATGGCTTACTTGTTTAGCTTTATGCAAAATATAACTTTCGTAATAATCCTCGTCGCAGCATTCTTCGGCGGCAGTGCGATATCTACTGACTTCGCATCTAATTACAGTTATTTTATCTTAGTCCAGCCGGTCAGGCGTTCATCGCTGCTTATAGGCAGGTATATCTCCGCATTTATAGCATCTTTAATAATAGTCTTAGTTTACTACATTTTCGCAGCTGGTGGTAGTATCTACTTTTTCTCTTCGATACCGCTTGTATTTGCCTCTTCGATAGGTCTTGCAGCTGTCTTTATAGCTTCCGTTCTAGCGTTCGCGTTTTTCATGAGTTCGCTCTTTAACAACCCCCAGACAAGTACGATGGCTGTCGTAATACTATTAGTCATAGCACTACCTATACTATCGAACTTATTACCAGCGCTAGCGAACATCGAGCCGTGGTTCCTGATCAATTATGGAGGACAAGTCGTATACAACATATTTTCAAATAATTTTATGCATTTCTCGTCCAGCACCATACCAACAAAAGCCGGAAAATATACTGTTTCACAATACCAACCATATTTGTTAGAGGGGATAGAAATAATGTTAGGTTACTTAATAGTCTTCTTGGTCGCAGCACTGTACACATACAACTATAAGCAGGTGCTAAACTGAATATGGCAAAAATCGAAGTTATTAATCTGGTAAAAAAATACAAGGAAACAATCGCCCTCGACGGAATATCATTCACATTCGAAAAAGACGGTGCGATAGGATATCTAGGCCCGAATGGCGCTGGCAAGACCACAACGTTCAAGATAATGACTGGGCTTATAAGACCGACTTCTGGTTCGGTGAAAATAAACGGTATAGACGCGACTAAAAATAAAAAAGAGGCGCTTTTAGACATCGGAGCGGTTATAGAATCTCCAGAGCCTGACAAATCGCAGACCGTAAGAGAAGCCCTGCATATGGCAGGAGAATTCCGCGGCATGTCGAACGAAAGTATAGATTCTCAGATATCAAAGTATAACAAACTCCTAGAACTGCCTCCATTAGATTTTAGGAACGGAAGGCTTTCGAAAGGACAGAGGCAGAGAGTTTCACTAGTCTCTGCTCTGCTTTCAGAGCCGGAAATATTGATCTTAGATGAGCCGACAAGTGGTCTGGACCCTATAGAGAGAGTCAAGCTTAAGAATATGTTGAAACTGTTAAAAAAAGACAGGCTTATCTTGATAAGTTCACATGTGACGCAAGAGATACAAGAGGTATGCGATTCAATACTGTTTATAAACAAAGGCAAACTAGTTGGTAGCGGAAGCGTTGCCGCTCTGAAGAAAAAGTATAAAACTCTGGAAAAAGCATACGAAAAGATAGTGGACTAAAAAGTTTATCAAAGGTGAGCGGGAAAACCCACGTGCTTTAGCAGTGGGATGAAAGCGAACTGAAAGAATGGAAAACATAAATAGCAAGAGTGGTAAAATGGCAATATGTCGGCAGCATACAAATTTAGGTTGTATCCTAATAAGGAGCAGAAAGAAACATTCTCCAGATACTTCGGCTGCAGCAGGGTAGTCTGGAACAAAGCTTTAGAGTTGAGAGAAAATTACTACAAAGAGCACAAAAGCGATAAATCAAAGAAAGGACTGAACTACTATGACACCGCAAGATTACTGAAAGAACTAAAGCAGAAAGAGGAATACAAA
>JAJZLM010000001.1 GCA_021850635.1 Nanobdellota archaeon | reverse complement strand
CATTATGCAGGAGTTAGGGCGCTGCTCTCATCGAGCACAGAAAAGGACAGTGGTAGAGGAGCTACTAGAGACTTTAGAATATTTGATCACGAATCGGATAGAGTAAGTGGTATAATAACCATTGGAGGGGGCAAGTTGAGCACATCTAGATCGATGGCAAAAAGCGTGGGGGATTTTGTGTGTAGAAAGTTCGGCGTCAATGAGAGATCGAAGACAGACGCCATAAAACTAGTATGGCCGGACTTAGACGCTGATAAAATAGAAGAGATCTCGAAAAAGACGTCGATATCTTCGTCTGTACTTAAGGAGCTGGTATCGGAGACATCATCAAAGACGTACAGCGATGTATATTCTTCTGCGAAGGACCTAGTGTACTCTAGGATGCTATTCGATTAAAATGGAACAGAACGGAGAATTTGAAGTTGAAGCGGATATGGATAAGGTGTGGGGGGTTATATCCGACGCGAATGAATTCTCTAAACTGCTCCCAGATGTAAGTTCTGTTAGTATTAACGGCGATGAATTTGAGGTAAGATTCAACGTCGATATAAGGAAATATACCTCAAAATTTATGGGCGCATCATACTTGTCTAACTTAAACGTAAAATTCAGCGGCAGCGTAAAGAATAAGAATCTAAAGAAGCATGTAGAGATAGAGGGAAAGGGATCTGCTGTCGGTATAAAGTTCTCCATATCACTTGGGCTGGATATTTCGCAGATCGAAAAAAGAGTGAAAGTAGCGTGGAAAGCTGGCATGGAAACGGGAGGATTTGCTAAGATATTTGGTGAAGCCACCATAGACGAAGCTATAAAGACTACTGTAGAGCAGGTTATAGAAAACATAAAAAAACGATTAACTCTAATGTAATAGGGTATATCGAGATAATAAAATTATCCTTGAAAGATATTGGAAAGATATGAAATAAAAATATATATTATAGATCACCCAATTAAACTAAATAGATTCGGGGAAGGAATTCAATTTCAGTGTATAAAAATTAGAAAGCGAGGTGGTATGTAATGGAAGAATTAAATCCTTTTAAGATAGCACAAGAACAGCTGGACGAAGCTGCAAGCATGATGGGTTTAGACCCGCAAGCCCATAAGATATTGCGTGAGCCAATGCAGATTGTCACGGTAAACATACTTGTAAAGATGGACAGTGGGAAGACAGAAGTTTTTACAGGTTTCAGAGTGATATACAATAATGCGAGGGGGCCTGGAAAAGGAGGCATAAGGTTCCACCCGCAGGAGACGCTTGATACAGTGAAAGCTTTGTCTGCATGGATGACATGGAAATGTGCGTTAGCTGACATACCTATGGGTGGTGCTAAAGGTGGTGTCATCTGTGATCCAAAGAAATTATCAGAGGGAGAACTGGAAAGGTTATCTAGAGGGTATATAAGGGCTGTAGGGAGATTCATAGGTCCAGGCATAGATGTACCTGCTCCAGACGTTTACACTACGCCGCAGATAATGGCATGGATGATGGATGAATACGATAAAATAGTCGGAAAGCACGAACCAGCTGTCATAACAGGAAAACCGCTCGAAATAGGAGGGTCACAAGGGAGGTTCAACTCTACCGCTATGGGTGCGATGTATGTTTTAAGAGAAGCTGCAAAGAAAATAGGTTTAGACTTGAAGAAAGCTAGGGTCGCGATACAAGGTTTCGGCAATGCCGGTATGTTTGCATTCGATTTAGTCACGAAGATGTTCAATTCCAAAGTGATTGCAGTCAGCGATTCTAATGGAGGTATATATTCTGAGGACGGAATAGACTTGGACGGGCTAAAAACCGCAAAAATCAACGCAGGAAGAGTAGATGCTTATAAGAAGGGTTCGAGAATAACGAACGAGCAGCTTCTGAATCTTGACGTAGACATACTTATACCAGCTGCGTTAGAAAATCAAATAAACGGCAATAATGCAGGAGATATAAAGGCTAAAATAGTCCTCGAACTGGCTAACGGTCCAGTTACACCGGAAGCGGACAAGATACTGCTTAAAAAAGGAGTTTTGGATCTACCGGATTTCCTGACGAATTCTGGTGGTGTGATCGTATCGTATTTCGAATGGGTACAAAACAACTACGGCTATTACTGGCCAGAAAATGAGGTGTATTCTAAGCTCGATAAGACTATCACTCAATCGTTTACGGACATAATGAGAGTACAGTCCGAATACGCATCGAAAGGCAAGGATATAACGCCGAGAAACGCGGCGTATATAGTCGCTGTTGAAAGAGTCGCAAAAGCGATGAAAAGCAGAGGCTGGTATTGACAACGGTCAGATAATTATATAAGCACAAAATGAATGTAATCTTACATGAGAAAAATTACTTTTGCCGTGATAGGTGTTGTAATTGCTTTGGTCGTGGGATATTACATATTCAGCTTTGTTCACCCACTAACGCCGACTACTACTGCTGCAAATACAGCTGAATCCCAAAACTTCTTTTTGTTTCTAACTGATCCCGCGACGGTACCGACAGGAACTAGCGCGCTTTATGTAACGTACTCTGCACTGCAACTCTCTGTTTTATACAATGGAAGCACTAGTACCAAAGTTTTACAAGGAGGCGGCACCGTGAATGTATTAGATCTGCAGAATTCATCGATAGTGCTAGCATCAACAAACGTTCTTAATGGCTCTAAAGTCACGCAGATAAAGATTAATATATCCAATGCTATTATAACGATAGGCGGCGAAAACTATACTGTCGTGATAGGTGAAAGGACACTGGCGATAAATGTAACGTCCAACAATTCAATATCTGGGCAGAAAAACGCGCTTGTCGACTTAATTCCTTCAGTCACAGCCATAGAAACGGTAGATAAGACTGTGTACGTTTTGACTGCTAATGTGAGAG
>JAJZLM010000012.1 GCA_021850635.1 Nanobdellota archaeon | reverse complement strand
AAGATTAAAGCAAGATCTACGAGCCATGATTTAAAGAAGCAGGAACCGGTCCTGCAGCAGATAGCTGCGGAAGCCCACGCTCTTTAGAGGTGGGGGGATGTCACATGAATAGACGCGTGTCAGCTGCGGTAATCAGGGGCAACAACATACTACTTGTGAAGCTCAAAGAACAAGACAGGCTTATGCCAAGAGCAACGTGGGTTTTTCCTTTCATGGAATTGGATGAGGATAGCAGCCCCAGGAAAGAGATAAATGAATTTATATCGAAGTTTGGGCTGAAATACAGCGTGACAGGCAAGGTCTTCACTTATACTCCGACAGAGAGCCCTAAACTTACCTATTTTCTTTATGTGCTCGAATACTTAGGAGGAGAGCCAGAAGTGTCGCGCTTTTTTCAGGCGTATAAGTGGGTGCCTATAAAGGATATAACCGCATATTCAACTTCATTCATGGATGGAGAAGTATCCAAGTACTTGAATGAAATATCTTATAAGGAAGAGAAGGGCGTTTAATCATCCGTATATTTCTGAGACGGGACGCTCGTTCTTGCGCTTTTTGGCGATATCACTCATTATCGAGTTTATCTTAGATATCGTTTCCTTATACTCGGATATAAGCTCCTTTGTGTCCACGCTTATACCTGTAATGTTCTTTATTATGCCCAGAAGGGACGCTGCAGCCAGTCCGTCCGGTATCTGCAGATGAGTCTCGGCCATAAGCACCGTAAGTGGGATACCTCCCATCTTTGCTCTTAAAGAAAGTTCAGCACTGAGACCGACCATCGCGCCCTCTTCCAGTTTCTTAGCGCCGTCTATCTTGGTCTTGTCTGAGGTAGATACATAGTATACATCGCTCGTGTCTTTACCTTTTTCAACGGTCATGCCGTCCAGTGATATTATCCCTTTCAGATCGTACTTTTTGTAAATCTCGAATAGCTCGGATATGAGATCGCGCACAGACTCCTTTGCGACAGGGAACTGCGAACTTACGAATATAGAAGAAGGTCCTTCATATATCTTTATAGGGAACCCTACCTCCCCATCCTCTATAACTGCTATAGGTTCATCGTTCTCTAGCGTTATTGAACCTATCTCTCTGATTATGTTCTTCTCTTCGAGGTATTTTACGGCTAGTATAGATATGAAACCCACCGTCTGGAAGGCGGTGATTAAGTAAGAGCTTTTTTTCGGTTCGCTTTTAAATATTACTTTTACCATGTTAGAGTTCTCACAAGCTTTTATACACTCTTGGTGTGACATCCTCCCACGAATGAATTATTATGGTATCGAATCGCTTGGTTATCGCTGTCGATACCTTGTGTAGAAAATCATTACGTTGATTGGTTACTCTTTCATGGGTTTTTGCTCTGCTACAGCCGAAGTATCTGGAGAATGTTTCTTTCTGTTCCTCGTTGGGATACACTCTAAATTTGTATGCTGTTAACATATTGTTATCTTATCCATTCTGCTATTTATGTTTTCCATTCTTTCAGTTCGCTTTCATCCCACGATTTAAATGGTGGGTTTTCTCGCTCACACTTTATAAAAGTATTGCAGTACGTTTAGCAGAGTTAGATAGCTCAGATTACTATGTAAGGTATAACGTAGATGTAACTCACTATGCTCATGGCGGCAGCTATAGCAAAAGACGACACCCAGTACATCTTATTCCAGTGGAGCACCTTGTATCCGTCCAGAGCAAGCCAGCCCGAACCAAGAGGCAGGAGATTAAAAGCAGCGAGGTAAAAGTTTATGAAAGCGCCCAATCCAGTCACCAGCAAAGCGAATGCTATCCCCAGAGATGTGACCTGTGGAAAGACCAGTCTGGTCAAAAAGAAAAGTGATATGAATATGAAACCGAATATAAGGTTTATCTTAGGACCAGCGAAGGAGATTATGCCGTATCTTTTAGTGAATCCTTTAGGGTCCATGTACTGTTCCCGTGGGTCCGGTTCAAAATATGTAGCTCCAGGTGCGGCGAAGATGAATCCGAACAATGATGTTATCAATGCGAGCATTATACCAAGAGGCCATATCCTGAACTCAGCCTTGTAACGGAATTTTTGCGCAGTAAACTTGTGCATAAGTTCGTGCATTATGAATCCGCACCCCAAAACTATAAGGGAAGCGCTGAACACTAGGAGGAAGATAACGTTGTTTACAGCGAATCCATACAGGACAAAAGTGAAGGCCAACGACAGTATCACCCACGCTACCAGTATGTGTTCTACTTCGATCACGCTGAATTTTCCCGCAAATTTCCACAGGTAAGCAACGACACCTTTCTTTTTTCCAGTTTTTACGTTCACTCTTGGCATATACCTAATTTAACCATCTCTCTGTGTATTCTAACTAACTCTTCAATCTCGAGCATAAAAACCTTTTCGTTCAGATAGGACTGATCTATGGACTTTAGTCTTTCCCTTAGTTGTTCTCTGTCTTTTATAAGCATGTTGCGTCTGCTGTCTATAACAGCGGAGTACAGGTTCTTTTTTTTGTGTTGGAATATGCTGTGGCAGAACTCAAGGAATCCTTTGTCTATGTGGATCGGCTTAGGTGTAAGCTCTATGACTGTAGAATCTACAGACGGGACTGGCCTGAAAGATCTTTTGCTTACGGTAATAATCTTGCGTATATTGCATGAATACTGACAGAACACAGACAACATCGAATAATCTCTTATTCCAGGTATAGCCAGCATCCTATCAGCGAACTCCTTCTGGTACATTAGTATCGCTGTAGAACTAGGCTTAGAATTCAAGTAATATACTATCTTTTCCGTTATGGGAGAGGATATTGCATAAGGCAGGTTGGACATTATCTTGTTTGCATCCGTTGGAAAGTCGATTTCCAGCGCGTCACCGTGCACAAACGTTATGTTATCGAAATCTGACAGCTCCATCTTTGAAGCGTCCAGTAGGTTCAGATCATATTCTATAGCGTAAACGTGCTTTGCTTTCTTTGCTATCTCTTTAGTTAGAACGCCTTCTCCGCTGCCTATCTCTATCACGACGTCTTCTTTGGTTAATTTGGCCGAATCTATTATCTTTTCAACCACGGCGCGGTCTTTCAAGAAAACCTTTGTGTTTTTCATGTTAGTATCTTTAGTATCTGTCCAGTTTTTACTGGGTCATCGTTCTTGATCTTTAACCCGCTCCTGCAGTCTATAGCTCCTTTGTATTTGGCTGCGACTTCAGAGTGCACAAGCCCTGCCACGTCTTTCGGAGTGGCTTCTTTGTCGACTATGTAGGCGTCCGGCAGCGCCCTTCCTCTTCCATCAGTTAATTTTTTCTCATCCTCTACTGTGAATATCACTTTACTGCCCATCAGATCGAACAGTAGCGTGTTTACTACGTTCTGTACGCCTGTGCTGCCGTGCGTTTTTATTATGTTTTCTATTATGTTTAGGCCGTTTTTTTGCTCTGGAGTAAGGTCTTTAAGTACCCTGAACCGTTCTGATGAATAAGATATAAAACCGTGTTTGTGCGCTTCTTTCAGAGTAAGCTCCGCAGCTGCAGAACATGGTATGAACGTGTAATCGAAGCGTTTTTTTAGGTCCTTCAGTTTTGTATCTAGATCCGGTGTTATATCCATCTTATTACACGCTATGATCATAGGCTTGTCTTTTTTCAGTATATAGCTGCTTAGCTCTGTCGAAGTATTCTCATCTATGGTGTGTATATCAAGAGTTTTTACAGCTTCTTTTATAGTCTCTGGACTGAATTTGAGTCCGGACAGGTTCTTGTATACACTCTCCACTATATCTGCGCCGTTCCTAAAATTAGCCCTGCGTATTACAGTAGCAATCCACTGTGTAAGCTCTTCCGTGACCATCTCTATGTCGTTTCCAGGGTCATAGTCAGATGCGTGGAATCCGGAGCTGTCTGTAGTCCCGGATATGTCTATTACTTCTATCAAAGCGTCAGCTTCCATAGCATCGCTCAAGAACTTATTGCCCAGTCCCTTGCCTTCGCTGGCCCCGGAGATAAGTCCAGCTACATCTATCACTTCTAAAGGCACAAATCTAATACCGTCTATGCAAGGTGAGTTGTGCGGTACACATTTCATGCCGAACTCCTTTTCGGGACACTGCACCGTAGCGTAACCTACACCATGATTTGGATCTATAGTCGTGAAAGGCCTGTCTTCTATCTTCACATCCTCCAGCGTCATGGCCTTAAATAAAGTGCTCTTCCCTACGTTCGTGCGTCCTATTATGCCTATCTTCATATAAACACTATAAGGGAGCCTATTATAGTAGCGAAGAACGTTACCATGCCATACATCACTATCTTGGTCATGTCAGTCCTCGCGGCTGCATGAAGAGCAGAGAAGATCAGGTTCGCTACTATTATAGCAGCTACCATCACGATATATACACTGCTCCCAAGATACAAAAGAGTTAGCAGTACTAAGACTTCAATAGCTACAAAATATATCGTTAATACTCTGTCTATATGCAGCTTCTCAGCGAACGCCTCTATTTCCGAATCGGTGAATACTCCTATCAGATACCCAGTCGGAAAAGACAGGGATACTAGCAGCATAAGCAGGGTATTCTCTAACGCCCCCACCATTTAATCTATTTACTGTTATCAATATAAATACACTGGCAATAACATAGAAATATGACTCTGAATAGCACGGATACAGATATTAGAGAAGAGGAGTCTATTATAGCCTCGAATAGCCTGTATTATATCTCGCGTTATGCGTCAAAATTCCTGTTCTCGTTTATAGTCGGCATATTTCTGGTAAGATTCTTGGGTCCGTCCAACTACGGTCTGTACTCACTTTCCATGGTGTATTGGGGCATGTTCTCGGCGGTGTTCTCGATGGGTTTCGGAAGCACAATACAATATGCTGTCTCAAAATACAGGGCAAAGAAGGACCCCGAGTCTGCAGTGTGGATAGTAAAGCACTACTTGCTGATGTTGTCTATAAGCTCGATAATCGGTGCAATCGTAATGTTTCTTCTATCTGGCACCATAGCGCAGATTTACAGGATACCTCAGTTGTCTCTGCTGATAAAAGTACTTGCGGTAGGACTTCTTTTCTACTCACTATCCGAGAGTTTTTCAGCTAACGTATATATAGGCTACCAAAAAATGAAGTACACATTCATAACAGGCATAACATACGATGTATTAAGGCTTGTGCAGGTGGCAGTCGTCGTTGCGGGCTTGGGGATTCTTGGAGCGATAGCATTCTATGATATAATATATATCATAGTGGGTATCATGTCGGTATACCTTGTTTATAGGATATTGCACAAGACCTCTTCCAGCACACAGATAAGCGCCTCTGATATGGGAGAATTTAGATCGTACAACAGGTTCTCTTACGGAAGCAATCTTATATCCTTTACATATGGATCGGTAATGATGTTGCTGCTTGGATTTTTAGCTCCTGACATATCCTTTGTAGGGTTCTATAGGGCCGGTCTTCTGATGGCGTCGGTGCTAAGCACACCTGCATCGGCTCTTATAGCAGCTCCTTTCGCAACGTCCACTAAGTTCTTGATTAGAAAAGAAATGGATAATTTTTACAGAGTACAGTCTGTACTTATCAGATACGCAGCTATGATAACCATACCGCTTGTCGTAGGCGCAATGATATCTGCTAGGCAACTGGTTATATACTTATACAGGTCGCAGTTGCTGGGTGCGCAGACACCTTTTCAGATAATCTTGCTGTCTGTGCTTGTCAGCGGCATCCTGGCTCCACTAACATCCGTGCTCAGTGCGATGGGTAAACAAAAATATTCAATGTATTCAATAGGCATCGGAGCAATCATAGCTATAACTTTTACGATAGTGTTCGTTCCCTCCTTTTTGGCTGTAGGGGCCGCTATCACTTATCTGATATCTAGCCTGTCTGCCATAGCGGTCAATCTGTTCTTTTTATCAAGATATATACGTATAAAGATACCGTACGTCGCTGTAGCTAAAAGCTTTGGAGCAGCGGCCATTATGGGCCTATATCTGTATCTGATGTTAAGCATTGTTACAAACCTGAAAGTGCTGCCTATAATATTGATAAGCGGGTTAATATTATACGTAATTATAATATACTTGCTAAAAGTCTTGACTAAATCGGACATAAGGTTTTTACTCAAAGTCACCCATCTTTATAACGTGATAATCAGAAAGTAAGAATATTTATTAATCCAAGTTGCGACTTTGTTAGTGGTGCACTTATTATGAAGCTTAATGTTAAGGCGGTAGACTTGGAGTTCGATGATAAAACTAACAAGCTTTATTCGGATGGAGAGGAAATTCCGTCGTCAGTTCGCAGGCTGCATGAGATGAAAGACGTAGTATTCAACAAGAATTTCGTTACAGACAGAGATGATATCCTATATTATATGTTCCGCGCTGCGGGAGAATACAAGAATGGTACGATATTTGAAGCCCACAATATCAGGTACGACGTAACTGTACTGTTACCGTATGACCTTGGGGGGGAATTCAACAAGACGTTAGGGCATTACCACCCTATCTGCAACAAAAAAGAAGGGCTCGCTTATCCAGAACTGTATGAAGTGATATCCGGCGAGGCGATGTACCTACTGCAGAAACGCGAAAGCGGAGACCACTACGATGTCAAGCTGATACGCGCAAGAAAAGGGGACAAGATAATAATGCAGCCGAATTACGGGCATATAACTATAAACGTAGGGAAGAGCCCTTTGATCATGGCAAACCTGGTAAATTCCACCTTCAAATCGGACTATGACCCCATAAAACGGATGGGGGGAGGAGCACTTTTTATCACGAACAGGAAAAGGATAATATATAACACAAACTATAAAGATATTACAGTAACAGATTTAGACGCACCAAAACTCGACTTCTTAGACCCAAGAAAAAGTATATACGATGAGTACATAGCGAATCCAGAACATTTCATATTCCTGAATAGACCGGAGTATCTTCTATGGAAACAGGACCAGTGGTCAGTAAAGAGCCAGATGTTCTGATACTGCCGTCTTACCCTCGGGCGCGTCCAACTTTAAAAAGGTTTAAAAGGAACAATTCGCTCTTATAACTATTATTTATGGCAGAGAATGACGAACTCAAACACGTCGAGGAAGAGATAAAAAAGGAAGAGAAGAGCGTAGACTCTACGATAGAGACAGAAAAGGAAAGGATAGAGATAGAGTCTAAAAAACTAGCTGAAGAAGAGAAGAAACTGAAAGAATTAGAAGCAGAAAAAGAAAGATTAGAATCCATAAAATCCGTAGAAAAAGGAAAGACCTCTGAAATAGAGATACAGATCAACACAGATTCGTTGAAAAAGTTCGCGAAAATAGCGTACTCCATATTGATAGAGAAAAGAGTGTTGTTCTATTTACTCCTTATCCTAGCAGTAATCATAGGTATTTCCATACGTATGGCTAGCCTGCCCGCATTGGGAGCTACTCCATTGATAGGCAATAATTATCTTGGACAAGGCGGGTCGCTCACAGGATTAGACCCATATATATTTTACGTTGAAACCAATCACATAATAGCTACAGGCAACGTGCCTACTATAGAACATCTCGAGTACCTGCCTATAGGGTTCATCACGCGTACCGACAGGATGCTCATATCCTTCTTTGATGCCTTCATGTTCAGATTTATGCAGCCGCTGGTTCCTGGAGCCACGTCCATGACTTGGGCCATGCTTTATCCAGTGATAGTGGCTGCATTGGCTACTATACTTCTGTTCCTGCTAGGATTGGAGCTGTTCGACAGCTACAGTATGGCCGCACTTAGCGCGTTTATATTTCCAGTCTTTCAGACCCTTCTAAACAGGACGACTGCAGGTTTCTCCACAAAAGACGCTATGGGCTTTTTGTTCATATTGCTGACCATATATTTCCTTGCTAAAGTTCTAAGGTCTAAAGACACTAGGTCAAAGATAGTGTTTGGTTTTCTGGTCGCATTTTCTGTTGGACTTACGGATGTAACCAGTGGTTTCTCCAAATTCACCGAGTTCCTTGTGCCGATAGTGTACATATTGATGATACTCATGAACTATGCCAAAAAAGGGGACCTTTACTCCTATCTACCATTCGGACTTTTCCTCGGCATATCTGCGAGCTACATCACCATAACATCGTCGTGGACGTCATACATACTGCATAATATCCAGTTCTATCCGATGATACTTGCTTATGTGATGGTATTGTTCAAACTTCTAGTATACGATAAACACCATCACAAACTGAAGATACCGTTCGTGAACGCGGGGATGTCAGTAGGGATATACAGTGTTATCATAGTAGGCATCATTCTTGCAGCGGTAGGCAAACTAGGACACGTTCTATCTTACGTGATGTTCGAGATACAGTACCCACTGGGATTAGGTACGGTAAACCCTGTCAGTCTAACCGTGGCGGAATTCGGACAAGTCACCCTCGCTGGCAAAGTGTGCGACGCAGGAGGGCTTCTAGGGAATTGCGGGGCGGCTTCCACTATAAGTATAAACTATCTTTTGCTCATGGTGGGAGGAATACTCTTGATGTACTATCTGTTACGAAGGTTCAAACACTGGTATATCCCATTCCTAGCCGTTCTACCGTTCATACTTGCGATGGTCGTAGGTCTGTATACGCCCGGTTCTGGAGCTTATTCCATACTGTTAGTCTTCATATTTGGGGCGTTCATACCGATACTGCACTGGATATTACACAGGAAAGAAGAAGGGGCTAAGAGAACGCTCTCTCCAATAATAATGATGACGCTGATATCCATAGTATTATCCATCTCATTTTTCTTCTCTTTGCAGACCAATAACTACTTCAAATATGGGATGTTCGGCATAGCGATAATACTTGTATTAACTTTCGCTTTTGATACTATAGAAGAGGACAGAGGAGGTAAAACTACATACATAATAATGCTGGTTTTCTTCCTTCTGGCCACTCTATTCGCCAATCTACAAAATCAGCTTCTGGAAGGCAATGGTTTTATGGGTGTCATAGTAGTTCCATTCGGAATTGTCATGTTTGTTACTCTTTTCATAAATTACGTAAATAGGCTCATGAAACTTCCAAAAAACACGTTCAGGATAGTGGCTGCGGTGGTTATATTGATAGCTGTGGCGTTCATAGCGTACGACTTAAACATAAGCCTCAACTTTTCTTATCTAGCTTCGCAGAGCAGCGGTAGCGGACTCGCCATTTGGGGCCCTACACTGCAGTGGCTTAATTACAGTACACCTGTGAACTCGTCTGTCATAGCATGGTGGGACTACGGGTACTGGATAGAAGCTATAGGAAACAGAACTTCTGTCGCGGACGGTAGCAACACATATGGTTACCAGTCGATGATAGCGAAATATTTCTTCGAATCGACTTCCCCATACCAGTACTTTACATACCTTAATTACATACACAGGCCTACATATGCGCTGATAAGCGGCAGCGAGGTGGAAAAATTCTCTGCGATATCCATTATCGCGGGTAACGAGACGCAGTTTTCACCGATGGTAGAGTCTAACTCTGTGCCCAATACAAACAATGTAGGCGGAGACGGCTACAAATACCTTGCCACGTTCGGAGGCAGCTCTTCTCTAGGTTTGGCTCCTATAGAAGCGAGCATAAACGTCGGGGGCGTGACCTGGAGTGCATCTGATACCCTCCTTGTACAGGTAGTAATACCTTTCAATTCAAGCGGTAATTCCTCTGTGATAGGCAACCCATACGGTGAAGTGTACAACGAGCTTACGCAGCAAGTATCAGGACTACTGCCTATATCGCAATTATGTATCTATAATAGTGGATGCAAGATTGTGTCTACTAATAGCAGCGCCATTCCAGGGGGTGTGGAGATGCTTACGTCAGCGAATAATGCTACGCTGAAGATAGGGGGTTACCCGCAATACAAAGGCGGGTACATCAATGCTCCTATATCCCTGAACGCATATGGCAATGCACCGGGTCTACTGTTCCTGCCGGAGAAGAACATAAACAATCTTTTCGTCAAACTCTATCTGTTGAACGAGACAGTCCCAGGGTTCACGCTCGTATTTTCGGATGGGTTGCCGGTCAACTCTCTTTTGAGCATAGACAACCAAGTACTCACAAACATAAACATATATAAGATAAATTACAGTGACTTTACAAAATACATGCTGACTGGCCAGTGTTCTGTGTCCCAATCTGCCGTGAACTATTGCGCTAACCTAAGTTATCTACCAGCCGTGTTCGATAATAACAGCGCCCTAATACAGAACACTCCGATACCATAATGCGTATGAGGATAATAATTTCAGGATTAACTGCGTCTGGGAAATCCACTCTTGCTCGAAGCCTGAGTAAATCCTTCAAACTAGAGTATTTTTCGGGGAGTTCTAAACTTAAGGAGTTAATCCCCAAGGAGCATTTTGAGTTCTGGGAGTCTAAGAAGGGCCTAGATGCTATAAGATTCAGATTAAAGCATCCTCAGTACGACAGATCTTTGGATAATTACATAATAAAAAACATCAAGGCACGCGATAACTTAATATTGGATAGCTGGGTGGCATCCTGGAAAGTAAATCTCCCAGGAATAATAAAAATATACTTAAAGGTTGACATAAAAGAGCGGGTTCGTAGAGTCTCTGAGCGTGATGGAATAAGCATAGCCGCAGCATCAAAGTTCATGAGAGAGAAGGATAGACTGACTTCAAAGATATATAGAGATATATACGGCATAGACGTGTTAAAAGACCTTACTCCTTTTGATCTTGTTATAAACTCGACATATCTGAGCGCAGACGAATTACGTAGATTGTGCGTACATTACATAGAATCGCTGAAACGATGATATCCAACTTGTATAATGAGAAAAACGAGCTTCCTTTGGATAGTATAAAGCACGAACTCATAACTGTTTATGAAGAGAAGACAAACGACGAGTACGGGTCCTATCCTGGTAGAAGGACTCTAAAACAGAAAATAGATTCCGGTTTCATTCTCCTGGACAAGCCAGTTAACACAAGATCCAGGACAGCAGCTATAATAGCTAAACACTTATTGTCTCCCTTGGGTGTGGAGAAAGTAGGGTATTCAGGTACGTTGGACCCAGGCGTGACTGGATTGCTCCCCATAGCTATAAATTCCGCGAATAAGGCGATATCCGTCCTTCTATACGGTGGGAAAGAATACATAGCTCTGATGTACCTGCACAAAGAGGTAGATGAAGACAAGCTTAGAGATACTTTTGCTGAGTTCACCGGAAAGATAACGCAGCTTCCGCCTGTGAGATCGAATATAAAAAGACAGTACAGGGAGAGAGAGATATTCTATTCAAACATAATGGAGATAGACGGCAGGAACGTCTTATTCAAGGTAGGAGTCGAATCTGGCACGTACATAAGAAAATTGATACATGACATGGGGGAGCGTCTAGGCGTAGGTGCGCATATGTTAGAACTGAGGAGGACTAAAGTCTCTACGCTCACGGAGAAGGACAACCTTGTCACGCTTCAGGATATAGATGATGCCATGTATTACTATGAAAAAGAGGGCAACAGTAAATTCCTAGACTACTGCATTCAGGACATAGAAAAAGCTATAGATTTTCTGCCCAAAGTCTTCATATCGGACAGTGCTGTTGACACCGTATGCCATGGGTCACCGTTGGCTGTGCCCGGCATAGTAAAGATGAATAACTTCATGGTCGGGGAGACTATTTTCATGTCTACTCTTAAGGGAGAGTTAATAGGTCTTGGAAAATCGGTTTTATCCTCCGATGATATAAAAAACGGTAAGAAAGGGATAGCGATAAAGACCGATAGCGTAGTTATGAAAACAGGGATATACCCAAAATATCAGAAAAGAGTTATAAGCTGAGTGTGTTTCCTAAAATTCAGTGAGGGGTGGTAGTATAACTTGGTTATTATGCCGGCTTCGGGGGTCGGTGATTCTGGGTTCAAATCCCAGCTACCCCATCCTATTATTGGGATAATGCTATCTCAGAGAAATGGGACTAATCAAATAGGTTTTCCCCCTTTGAGATAATCTTGTATAAGTCTTCTACTTAAGAATAGTAAGGTTTATATATACCTTGTCTTCAGTATAGGTGTTATGAAGCTTGAGGATTTATTTGATAAGCAAAAGACTGCTCCTACAGACTGACTTGGTATGTCTACAAGAAAGATTATTGAAAAACTAGCTAAAAAAGACCCAAAAGCTGCTTTGAGCTTAAGTAGTATTGAATTCTTTACAAAAAGTGAAGAGGCTGCGCTTCAATCTGCAAAGGTGATAAGTAAATATAATGGGGATGCTGCACGGGATATTGCTCGGGGATTAAGGTATGTTGCGTTGGATACAGAAGATAAGAATAAGATTATAAATGCTGCTAGGATAATGTCTTTAGACGAGATACTAAATGCGGGAATAAAGACTGGGTTTGAGGAATTAACACAACTTGCAGCATACATTGAAGACAAAGGTGCAGTAATAGAAGCCGCAAAGGTGATAAGTAAATATAATGGTAATGGGGATACTGCACGGGATATTGCTTGGGGATTAAGCCGTGTTGCGCGGAATACTGAAGACAAAGATGCAGTAATAGAAGCCGCAAAGGTGATAAGTAAATATAATGAAGATACTGCACAGGATATTGCTTGGGGATTAAGGTATGTTGCGTCGGAGGATAAGAATAAGATTATAAATGCTGCTAGGATAATGTCTTTAGACGAGATACTAAATGCGGGAATAAAGACCGGGTTTAAGGAATTAACACAACTTGCAGCATACATTGAAGACAAAGATGCAGTAATAGAAGTCGCAAAGGTGATAAGTAAATATAATGGTAATGGGGATACTGCACGGGATATTGCTTGGGGATTAAAGAATATTGCAATGGAAACAGAAGACAAAGATGCAGTAATAGAAGTCGCAAAGGTGATAAGTAAATATAATGGGGATGCTGCACGGGATATTGCTCGGGGATTAAAGGATATTGCAATGTATGGAGATGAGGGGAGTATAAGAATCGCCTGCAGAATCGTAGACTTGGTCAGCGCAGATGCATTAGACCTGCTTGAAGCCGAAGATTTCGTTAATATAAAAAAGAAAAAGCTTGAGGATTTGATAGACGACAAAGAAAGCTTTGATGCAGTAGCTGCTTACATAAAATCGGGTTTTGAATTACCTGCTCCAAATAAAGCTAATATAACTAGCTATAAAGAGATAGCTTCAAATTATCTTTCTAAGAAATATGGTATAAATAAGAGCTTAAATACAAACCAAATTCTTATGTTATTCTCTGTCAATAAAGATAAAAGAGAAGGATTATCCGATTTAATCAATGACTCCAGTGAAACAAACTTAAAAATGTATAGCATATCGGCTGAGGAAACAAAAAGATTAGAGGTGGATAATAGCAGACTTCCTTACCTTTCTATAATAGCTGTAACTGGATCTAGGGATGATGATCTTGACAACGAGGCTTATGAGCTCCTATCCAAGATTGTGGGGGAAAAAGCCATTAGAAAGGCAAGGAATGAATTTAAGTCTCATTACCGGCTTAAACTACCAGAGATAGCAGCTTATCTAAAGGAAGGAGAGATAGACGGAGCCATAAATTCTCTTAAAGCTACTAAAAATGAATCGATAGAAGATGTCTTAGAATGTGCAGATTATAGGGACGTAGGATTTACTAAGGGCAAGGCGGTTCTTAGCGCCGTTGAAAGCAATAATCCATTGGATTATGATAGTAGGACACAGATAGCATGCGTTTACCTTCCCAAAAGTTATGATGGTATATACAATTACTGTAGAGATTATTATTCCAAAGACAGGAATAGTGGCTTTACACTTGTAAGATATAACATAGGGGAAATGGCATTGGGAAGCGCAATATGTTACATAGAGAACGACAAGTTCCTGGTCGATTCTGTAGAAGGCCACAGGACCTTTAGAAAGCCGCAGATATTCCAAGCGGTATACCAAGATTTGGTGGATAGGGCTAGAGAGAAAGGGGCAAAAAGAGTGATTTTCAGTGAAGAGGGTATAAATGAAACCCCAAAGAAGTTCATCGAGTTTCTTGAGGGATTAGGACTTAAAAGAGACATTGTGAAGATGAAACTGAATACTGAAGGTTATCTTGAAGCTGAAAAAAGTGGAGTAAAGGGATACACTGTAAATTTAGACTAAAATAAATATGCCTTGAGCATAGCATCCGAAATATTAAATCCATAAAGTAGTTAGTGCTATTTCTAAGAGATAGCATTATCCCCCCATCCTATTATTGGGATAATGCTAGCTAGTGAAAAGTGTACGCTTTAGAAGTGTATTTATAACTTTCACCGGCATCTATTCGCTGCAGCAGCTTAAATCCTCTACGTTGTGATAAAATGACAACGCCCCAAGTTTCATTATCTCGCTTAACGTGGGGAACATGTGCACCGTGTCGATTATGTCATCTATTGTAAGCTTGAATTTTACTGCCAATACTGCTTCATGTATTAAGTCTGCGGCATTTTCTCCGACTATTTCTACACCCAATATGCGTTTCGTATTGGCATTTATGACCATTTTTATCAGCCCCCGAGTATCCTTTATTATGCCCGCCTTAGCCAGGTCTTTGAACATTACGGGTTGGCAGGCGCATTTTATTCCGTTGCTGTTTGCTTCTTTGTCAGTTAATCCCACCCTAGCCGCTTCTGGAAATGTAAAGACGGCAGATGGGACGGAATTTATGTCTATTGATAATTTTTTATCACTGAATGCATTTGCAGTTGCTTTGTTTCCTTCTGCGGCTGCCAATGCTTCCAGCATAGGTTCTCCCGTCACATCACCAGCGGCATAGATTCCTCTGGCAGAAGTTTCCATGTATTTGTTTATTTTTATAAATCCATTTTTATCTAGCTTTACGTCTATTCCATTTAAATTTAATTTTTCTATGTTTGGCGTTCTTCCAGTAGCCAGAAGTATCTCCTGTGCTCTTACTTCCTGTTTACTTCCCTTTACGGAAAAGTAAACCTTAACAGCTTCTTTAGATCCTGAAACTTTGTCTATTTTAACTCCGGTTATTATGTTTACTCCCTCTTCTTTCAAGTACTGTTCAAGATAGTAGCTAACTTCAGGTTCCCAATTAGGCAGTATTCTATCACTTCTCTGCAGCAATGTCACGTTTACTCCGAAATGTGCAAACATCGCTGCAAATTCAAGCCCTAAGGCTCTTCCACCTACAATAATAATCGATTTAGGCAACTTTTTCATGGAAAGCGCTTCTTCGTTTGTTAGGTAGTTTACTTTGTCTATTCCCATTATCTCGGGTATTTTGGCCCTTGCGCCCGTTGCTATCAATATCTTCTTCGCCTTTATTTCTCTTCCGTCAACCGTTAAAGTGTTTTTATCCTTGAAGCTTGCAAACCCATTTACGTATTTTACGTTTTTCAGTTTGCCAAGCACTTTCTGGTATTTTGAGAAACGCATGCTTCCAACAAGAAATTCCTTGTCTTCTATTATTTTGCCGAAGTTTTCTATTCTTGTAGAATAAGATAAACCGTCAAATCTCTTTGTGTTTATTTTATCCAAAAAATTTCCTATTGTTATAAGCCTTTTACTTGGGACACAGCCTACGTTTACGCACGTTCCGCCCAGAAGCGTTCCTTTTGTTTCGTTTTTCCCTATCATCACTGTTTTGATTCCTAATTCATCCGCTTTCAAGGCCGCCGCAAATGCGGCAGCTCCGTGTCCGATTATTGCATATTCATATTCTTCCATTTTCTTCCTCCTTCAGGTATACCACACTTCTTCAAGTACATTTCATATCTTTTAATGTGCCTGTGACTTCATCAACAAGTTCTCTGGTTTCATGATTTATTCTGTAAACCCTTCTTCCGTCCTTCCTTACGTTTATGAATTTGCTTACTTAAATATCTAAAAACAATATGCCATTTAAATGCTCCGTATACCTAACATTCAAATCAGCAGAAAGGATAAAATTTAATTATGCGATTTGATATATAATTGAGGTAAAAAAATAGAAAAAGCTTAAAATCTAAAAAGTAACTTATGGTATAGACAGAAAGCTATAAAGGACGGAAAGAAAGTTAAAATATACAAAAATTTACAACCAATCACCAGAAAAATCGAGGCATTTGGGTATCACATCTCTTTTTGCTCCGATCGTCTATAACATGAGTTTATTTATAAACTGTAATACTTCTTAGTTAAATGAAAGGTGTTAAAGTGCCAATAGACAAGGAGATAGCGTTTCTCTGTTCAGTCATCATTCCTATTAATTCGGTGGAGCTTTATAGTGATTATAAAGATCTTGATTACTTAAAAGAGCGTACTAAGAATGCTAAGATTATAGCGCTTGGAGAAGTTACACATGGCTCCAGCGAGATATTTAAGATGAAAAGCAAAATCATAAGATATCTGGTTGAGAATGAAGGATTTGATATTTTTTCCATTGAGGCCAATATGCCGGAAGCTTACAAATTAAATAAATACATAATTAAAGGAGAAGGCAATCCTAAAAAACTTATAAAAGGCATGATATTTTGGACCTGGAATACAAAAGAAATATTAGACCTTGTAAATTGGATGCGGGATTATAACAGCAAACATGCTAAAAAAGTGATTTTTACGGGTTTTGACATGCAGTACTATAAAGGTGCCATTTCAGAACTAAAAAGAATATGTGCCAGTTACAATATAGACCTGCGGAATTCTTTTAACACTCTGGAAACTAATCTGGAAAAATTTGAGAAAGCCAGAGAATATAAAATAATCTCATATTCATTGGAAGAAAGAAATTATTTTAAAAGAGAATTTTCGGATTTGCGTAAACTTGGGCATGAAAAAATAAAGGATCCGAAAGATAGGCTGTGGTTTTTGCAGTGTGTACGGATTATAGAGCAATCGGTTACCTTTAAGCAGAATGCTAATAACAAAGGTTATAGGGACAAGTGCATGTCTGAAAATCTGCTTTGGATACATAATCACAGTAAAACTACCTCAAAAATAATTGTTTGGGCACACAACGGCCACATACAGAAGACTGATAAAGCCATGGGACATTATGTGTCCAGAAAGCTTAAACAAAAATATTTGGTTATAGGCTTCGCCCTTAACAATGGAAAGTATACGGCCCTAAACTTGAAAACCGGTAAGCTGTCAGCTTATAACCTAAAACCTGCTTATCCTGGAACATATGAATATTACTTTCACAAGGTTAGAAAGTCACTATTTTTACTTGATTTTAAATTTCTAAATTTGAAAGACCAAAGAAACAAGTGGCTCAATAAAAAATTAAAATTTAGGCAATTGGGCTCAGTTTCCTTTCCCAGGCAATTTTCTATAGATCCAATCCAGAAAGATTTCGATATGGTAATCTTTATAGATAAATCTACTCAGTCTAAACTGTTACAGCCACATAAATAGAAATAAATATTTGTTTTTATACGAAGCTCTGTATCATCTAAACGTTTTTGCAATGTGCGATTAGTTCTCAATTTTTAGATATTTATAGGTAGACACAATAGTATTAACATAATATGAGTAGAGCGGATGTGTTATACCGGCAACAGGAGATTAATGAATTCAAATGAAGAGCAATCCCATAAAGAAACTCAATATAGTTAAAGAGTACCTTATGTATTTAAGTATCTTCGCATTAGGGTCTTTTCTATTCGCAATGTTTTATCTTATAGGTAATTTTGATGCTTTACTTCAAAATAATCTTACTCTATTTGACTCTTTAATCTCAGCTTCATTCATTTTGGCGGGTTTCTGTATGGCAATTGGGATATTTGCACTAAACCCCTCTTTTAAGAAATTAAAAGACATACACAAAGCATATTTTAGATATGCCATCATCTTTATTCTCGGCGGTTTTTTAATGTTTAGTAATCTAATTGGTGGGGAATATGCTCAATTAATGAAAGGACAGGTTATTCCGTGGATATACCTTCTTCTCTTGATCCTTGGAATGATTGGGATAGGTCTTTTTACTTTTTCAGTAGGCGCTTTAATATTTTCGCTTTGGAAAACATACAACTATAACTTAAAATAAAGTTTAATTAAGACTGCAGGTAGAATCAAAAAATTTCAAGTTTTTAAAAAATAAAACTTAATATGTTCAGTTTCTAAATATCAACTAAGAATGAGCATTTAAATTCTAAAAACAGTGCCATTTTCAAAAGAGTCGCAAGAGGTCAGGTATCGAATAAGATAGGATGAATGTTGTAGATCAGAAGTCTTTGTGATTTTAATAATAACCAAGGCTTCTGAATTATTATGAATTTTATATTTAAATCAGCGTATCTAAAACAGTTTCATATACAAATTTTTTACTAGACATTAGATTATATCGTTATAAACAAATTATAAAAGTAGTAAAGTATACTTAAATTAGATGAAG
>JAJZLM010000020.1 GCA_021850635.1 Nanobdellota archaeon | reverse complement strand
TCTAGTATATTTTGGGATAAGCCTTAGGGA
Organism: Nanobdellota archaeon; assembly: GCA_021850635.1. Lineage (GTDB taxonomy): Archaea > Nanobdellota > Nanobdellia > Parvarchaeales > Parvarchaeaceae > Parvarchaeum. The sequence continues at coordinate 18,453 of JAJZLM010000020.1, read as the reverse complement.
AGATACGTTAAACAGATTAGTAGCAAGACTCGATCGCAAAAAATTAAGAGAATATCTTCTTCGTTCTCCTAAACGACTACGTGACAGCACGGAAAAAATATATTATAGCACCGCTCATCACAGAATTTAGCAATTTTACTGGATACTAAGTAGAAGAGAAAATCAAATACAAGAAGATAAAGTTCGTCCCATTATGGAAATGGCTCCTTGACATTTAAGCCACGCCTCGATAAAAACAGCAGATTCTTACGGCGTCCCGCTGTCTTATGGAAACTATTTATTTACTCTCTCTATTTCTCTCTTGTATGAGCCTCGCGCATAAATCCCAATCAGCATTGGAGTACATGATGACGTATGGCTGGGCCATACTGGTCATTGTGATAGTGGCAGGAGTCTTATACAGTCTGGGGATATTTTCTCCTTCATCATCTCTGTCAACAACAATAACGGGCTTCTCAGGATTAGCGGTCACCCAGGCAGGGTGCGTGAATTCAGTAAACAATCAAATCCTTGAATTGTATGTTACAGACACAGTCGGCTATCCAGTAAACATAACAAAGATCAACACTACCGGTAACAACGGTATAGACACTTCACAAAATGTCAGTTCTATACTGGGCGCTGGTGATTCTGCGGTGTTTTATGTCAACGGTGCATGCAATAAGTCTTCTTCTTACTCAGGTTCGGCTACGATAACCTACACGGAACCGGGGCAAGTTTTCTCGGGACCGTATTTCTCAAGTGGTACCATTTCTGGGGCGTCGACTAGTAGTAATTCGAATTTAGTTGGTAACTTTACAAATAGCTCGCAAATTCAAACATCGCATGGTTACGCAGCGCCCTCGGCAGTGACAATAACTCTTTGGGTAAAGTTTAAAGATCTTGATAACAATATTGGAGAATATTTCGAAATCAGCGGATACGATTCCAAATCGCCAGAAAGCGCAAAATGTTGCCAATGGAGATATGGAGCAGGGGTAACTGGGGTAGGTGCAGATACAGGGTATTGGTCTGCCTGGCATGAAATTGGCTGGACTGCTAATTATAATGAGTGGTATCTTGTGACCATGGTTCTTCAGAATGTGACCGGCAGCCAAAATTTGTACTGGATTTATCTAAATAAAACTTTGGAAGTTTCTGGTTCGGCAGGGTCTTCGCCAGGGATAGGTATACCACAAGTTGATTATGTCGATATAGGAGCTGGGCCAGAAACGGGACCGGCAGTAAATGGGGAAATTGCGAATGTTCAAATATACAACACACCCTTATCAACTGCCCAGATTCTACAACGTTATTCTGAAGGAGTGGGCGGATCTCCAATCTCAAATGCAGGCTTACTTGGCTGGTGGCCATTGGACGGCAATGCGAATGATTATTCAGGCAACAATAATAATGGTATCGCGTCAAATGTGAACTGGGTCTCGCCATGATTTTAAGACTTCGTGCTTATTAACCTGCCATTGTTTTATAACTATTTATAGTATATAATTCATATATTTAATATATATGAAAAACAATATGTCTCATATGGAGCAAGATATCTATTTTAGTCTGGAGCCAGGGAATATCTATGATGCACAGCTTATCAAAAATATCATACCTATAAAAAAAGAAACTTTGCGCATTTTATTGTCGAGATTAGTTAAAAAAGGATGGCTGACGCGGCTAAAAAAAGGGATTTATGAGGTCAATTTCCCAGATGGAAAAACGCTTACAGATCCATTCTTGACGGCTCTGAATATCTTCGGAGGTTATCTCGGTTTTTCGTCCGCATTGTATGTATACGGTGCGATGGACGAATACCCCTCCACAGTCTACGTGTGCACTCTCAAAAAATCCGCTTTGAAAATCTATGATAAGAACATAGAAATTAAAGCAGTTGCCCTCGGCAAAAGAGCGACTGGGATGGTCTATCTTAAAAATTATTTTATCTCATCGAAGGGCAAGACTTTGTATGATTGTTTTTATATGCCGGAATACAGTGGTGGATATTCAAATATTCTAGCAGCAATTCCAAGGCTGAAGCTAAGCAGATACGATTGGAAGGTTTTTTTGTTTTATATCCAAAAATTTGGAAACGGAAGTCTTTCTAGAAAGATAGGTTTTATGCTGGAGCTATTAAATAGTTCTGTGAAAAACGCCGTTCCGCAGGAATTGTTAAAAGAGCTGAATGTTGGAAAACAAATAATAAAGTTGGGGGGCGGCGATCATGGGAAATTTATAAAGAAGTGGGGCATTGTTAATTATATCCCAGAAAAAGACTTGCTAGGGAAAATAACATATGGATGATATTATCTATAGACGACTAGCCAGCAAGCATGGCATAGCGACCACCTTTATTATAAAAGACTATTATTTAATGAAGCTTTTGCAATACGTTTCCGCGTATGGGCCTAAAGAACTTATTTTGACTGGAGGAACCGCTATAAACAAGGTCTACCTGAAAGATAGGGCGAGATTTTCCGAGGATGCCGACTTTGAATTGAAATACAAAGTAAGGATAGCCGATTTAATAAATTCTTTGGGCAGAACCGCAGGCAAATCAAAAGACTTCTTAGGCACAGAAGCGAGGACGCTTAAGATATATTATCAGATGGACTTTTTGTACAACAGTTTGAATAATACGGACAAAGTAAGATTGGACGTGGCTTTTAATGAAATAGCTCCAGAAAAATCTGGATTTAGCACGGAAGAGATAACTTCAACATTCAGCGAGGAAAGGGTTTACGGTCTGTGTACTTACAGTCTAGAGGAGCTTCTAGCAAGGAAATTGTATGCTGTTTACAGAAGAACCGAAGGAAAAGACATCTATGATCTATTTTATGGCTTAGAACTGGCGGATAAGCGTAAACTATATGAAGCAAACGAAAGGTTTTTTAGATATAAAAAATTAGCATTTGCGGAGTCGGTTCTCAATATAGCTAAAAAACTAAGAACGATAAAGCACAGCTATATCGCGCCAAGAGTGAATAATTACATCCCAATCAGACTAAGGCCAAATAATTGGGAGGTAGTCTCAAGTTCCATAGCAGATTATATAATAAATCTTTAGTTCTTCGTCCAACAAATACCTAGGCGGCCCCGTATCAACAACAGCCCTTATTGGATGGTGGCCTTTGGATGGCAACGCGAATGATTATTCTGGTAATAACAATAACGGCGTGGCAACAAATGTGAACTTGGTCTCGCCTTAATCGGGAAAAATCGATATCCTCAAGATACCCCTTACAAGGTACATATTTTATTAATCTTTACCTTGAAACGGAATCTTTTTGTATATAAAGAATCACACATATTTATTATTCATAGTAGAACGGTTTTCCTTTAAACTCAAAGAGGCGATAATGGCCCCAAAAAAATCTATTGTATAGACACGGGCATTATAGGTGTAATTTCCCGCGAACAAGGAATAGGCCGGTTGATGGAAAATGCCGTTGCTGTAGATTTGCTGCGGAGAAAGACCTATTCGGATATCGAAGTAAATTATTGGAAGAACTACGCCCAGAAAGAAGTCGATTTCGTTCTAAGGAAGGACCGCAAAGTGCTTTCATTAATTCAGGTCACTTACGCCTCCAGCAGCATAGACATCAAGGATCGAGAAATAAACGGCCCTTCTTACGGCATCAAAAGAGCTTCGCTGCAACGACCTTCTTGTCATAACTTGGGACTATGAAGCCGAGGAAAAACTAGCAAAGAAAGCCGAAAAGGAAGGAGTGGAGCTCGTGATACTAGCTGGAGACCTGACCATATTTGGAAACGGCCTGGAAGGTCTGCTCAAACCGTTCTCCGACATAAAAAAGAAAGTAGCCATAATACCAGGCAATCATGACAGTGAAGCAGACATCTTCATGCTAAAGAAAAGGTACCTGGACATACTATACGACCTGCACAATTATGCATTTAAGATTGGAGATGTCGGTTTCTTCGGCTGCGGGCTCGCGAACATAGGTCCGAACGAACTTTCGGAAAGCGAGATAAAAAGAAGGATAGAGAAATCGTTCAACTATGTGAAAAACGTGAAGAAGAGTGTGATGGTAGTGCACGTTCCTCCTTACAAGACTAAGGCCGCAGATGGGGTAACCATCTGACCTGGGTTCAAATCCCAGTGGGCCCTTGTATATTTTGTGGGATGGTATCTCTCTCTTAATTTCACTATAAGCCTAGATATACACAAAAGTATATACTTAGCATTTAACATACCTAATCCACCTTCGAGTCATGTCGAAGGATTATGCTGGTTATCTACTGCTGTTCTACAACTTTAGACAAAAGTCAGGCTGTAGATGGTAGAATAGCAAGAATCGTTAGCCATGTATCCCCCTCAGTATCCTTACGTTTATGTAGAGATAGCACTTTAAAACCCGCTTCTTCTATTATTCTTTTGAGATAATTTTCAGAATAAAAAGAGAAGAACCTCATTGTGCCATCGGGATAAGTTCTGTATCTCTCACCTTTGCCTTTCTTTACCGATATGAAAAGAAGCCCCTCTGGTCTTAATATGTGTTTAAATCTTCTTATAATAGATGGAGCATCCTTCTTTGGGATATGTAAAAGACTTGCGCAGCACCATATCCCATCGAAACTCCTAGTCTTAAAAGAGAGCTTAAGCATATCCATGTGCAAAAACTTTGCCGATGGTACATTCTTCTTTGCTAGCCTAAGCATCCCTACTGATGCATCAATTCCAGTGACGTCGAAACCCTTATTTACAAAGTGCTTAGAATCTCTACCAAAGCCACACCCAACATCCAACACCCTTTTTCCAGATATGCTTCTTTCGAATTCTTTATATTCTTGTGTCCAAAAGTTTTTTGTGTTATGTTTAGATTCATAGAAAGTGGCTATTTTGTTATATGTAGCTATCGTTATCTTGTCTGCCATACAATTTCCCACACATCGTCAAGCGATTCATATCTAAGTTTTGAACCCATGTATTTTCGATGCTCATTAGTATCCATACCGACCTATGATTGGTGATATTTATAAATACTCTTTCGAACCTAAACTTTTTAGTACTTGCCATTGCCCATAAAACAAGGCAATGGGATAATGCTATCTAATAGAAATGGCACTATTTTATTGTTTATTATATTAGGTGGATGAGGGTATTTATTTACTTTCTCTACTTATATCATATGCGTCTGGCACATAAATCCCAATCAGCATTGGAGTACATGATGACGTATGGTTGGGCCATACTGATCATAGTGATAGTCGCGGGCGTCCTGTACAGTCTAGGGATATTCTCACCGTCATCATCCTTATCATCAACAGTCACAGGTTTCTCCAATCTCGGCAGCGTGACGGGAGAATGCACTGCTAACGGAGTCTTAAGGATAGACTTAGGGGATTCGACGGGTTATCCAATAAACATTACCAGTGTGACAGCAAAATCACCCGCCGGCCAGGTTTTAACTTTCAAGCCCAATTCCACCGTAGATTCAAGTCCGATAATCCTACCTACCTCAAATTACATATTTTCAGTCCCGAATGCATGTCCGGCAACCAATTCACGCTATTCTTTGACCGTGGTGGTGAACTATACCGAGCCCGGACAAGCATTCCCCGGGCCTTATACATCCACAGGAACGGTCTCTGGAACATCTTCTTCTTTAAGTTTACCGGCATATGTAGCAGAATTCTTTGGTCAAAATTCGACAGACGGGGGCGGTTCGCCGATAAGCACAATAGAGATAAGTAATCTAGCTATGGAAACAAATTCACCAAAAACATTTTCAATGTGGGTTTATATGAGTTCCATATCAGGTGTAAATTCTGTGCAGCCATTTATTCAATTATTGTGCTCTGGATCTATGTCGCCGTTGGGTCTCAACTCAGGGAGTATCTGGGGATCGGTATGGGGCCTTCCTGACTTAGTAAGTCCTGGTGTGCACCAAGGAGAATGGTACGATACAGTTCTGTCTTATAATAACGCCACGGGTAATGATTCTTTGTATGTAAATGGGAATCTGGTTTCATCTAATATTGGAGAAGAAAGCTGGCCACCCGGCAGCGTATGTTTTTATTTAGGTTATCCAAATGGGCATCCCACTAGCGTCTACGGCTCAGATAATACCCCAAGTATAGTATCTACAATAGATGGTTTTGTTAGTAACCTTCAATACTATAACCATTCTCTTTCGCCCGCACAAATAAAACAATTGTACACAAGCGGACTTACGGGTAAGCCCATTAGCGGGATGAACATAGATGTATTTTGGCCTTTGAATGGTTCGGCTGTGGATTACAGCGGAAACGGTAAAAATGGGATTGTTTCGGAGGTTCTCTTTACAAGTAATTATCAGGACACGGGGCTTTCTTAATCGCTTCGTTCGATTAATCATCGATGGATTATAATTTGCTATTTCAAAGGTTTTGATTTATGTGCTTCCCCGGTTTATTATTTTTTAGGGGGCAAAATAATATAATTTTTTCCCCTATACATACCTTTATAAACATACGAGGTAAGGCAAAATATATTAAATTCAGGGGGTACATAATATACAAATAGTTTCCCCGTCTAAGAAACTATTTAAAGGAGCCGCACCTTTGTTGATTTATGCGAATCACTATTTATAGTGCATAAATATTTAACTTATTGTGCATTTTAATGCATAAATCTATAAACTCGTAAAACATTAGTATTATGTGGAAATAAGAGACATATTATTAAGGCAGAAACACGATTTGGACATCGAATTGTCTAATCCTTTCATTAAAAGAAATATCACAATAGATGACAAGGCATTAGAAAGCAATATAATAAAAGTGATCATTGGACCTAGAAGGGCAGGAAAATCAACTTTTGTACTCAGGTCTATAGAAAAGGCAAAATTTGCGTATATCAATTTTGATGATGAACGGCTGGTAAAAATTGAAAACTATGACAATTTATTAAAATACTTAAAAGAGATATTTGGAGAATTTAAATATCTAATTTTAGACGAGATGCAAAATGTCCCTAAATGGGAATTATTCGTTAATAGATTGCAACGCAGCGGATATAATCTGATGATTACCGGATCAAATTCTATGTTACTTAGTAAAGAGCTATCAACCCACCTTACAGGGAGGCACTTAGATACGCTTGTATTACCTTTTTCATTTAAGGAGTTCCTTAGCGCTAAAAAAGTAGAAGTAAAAACAAAAGACAATAACGTAGAAGAGGTAGGCGAAATTATAAAATTTTTGAGAGAATACCTGAACGTTGGTGGTTTTCCAGAGCTTGTAACGAAAAACTTAAATCAAAAGGATTATCTGAATACTTTGGTGGACAGCATAGTCCTTAAGGACATAGTTAATAGGTATAATATAAGATTCTCATCTATGATTTACAATCTGGTTAAATACTTAATAGAGAATTTCTCTCATGAAGCGTCTTTAAATTCAATAAAGAACACCCTCCATCTTAGTAGTGTTCATACTGTAGATAATTACATAAGATACATCTGTGAGGCTTTTCTTATATTTAGAATAAATAAATTTTCAGTAAAATCAAAAGAGAGAGCCGATTTCGGATCTAAAATTTACGTGATAGACAATGGAATAGTGAATACATATTCTTTCAAGTTTTCTGAAGATACCGGTAAACTTATGGAGAATACCGTTGCAATAGAATTAATGAGAAGATCAGAAGTCTTTAAAAAATTTACAGTTAATTACTGGAGGAACATACAAAAAAAGGAAGTTGATTTTGTTATTAAAGATGGAATTAGAGTAAGCCAATTGATACAGGTTACGTATGCTTCATCCAAAGAAACCATAAATGATAGGGAAATAAAGAACCTTTTGATTGCCTCCTCTGAGTTAAGATGCAATAACCTTTTAGTCATAACCTGGGACTATGAAGCCGAGGAGAGGGTCAAAGGCAAGAAGATAAGGTTCGTCCCGCTCTGGAAATGGCTCCTTGACGTTTAAGCCACGCCTCGATAAAAACAGCAGCTTCTTACGGCTTCCAGCTGCCTTATGGAAACTATTTATTCACGCTCTTATCTCTTCTAAGCATTTATTTCTTATATTTTTAGCATCAAGACAAATCTATCAAATTTTTGACATGTTTTGGTTGGATTACCAGCCCAAATAAACCAGTTACTCCGAATTATAAATCAGGACCTATTCTCGATGGTTTTCATAACTTCTTTTATGAATTCCTTAGCAGATACGCCGTATCTTGTTTTACCGTCTCTACCCCTGACTGCTATGGTTTCTTTCTCTATTTCCTTGTCGCCTATTATCACAACATAGGGTATTTTCATAAGCTGGCTTTCTCTTATCTTGTAATCTAGAGTGGAATTTGCGTTGTCAAGTTCTACCCTCACACCAGCGGAGAAAAATTCATCGAAAATCTGTTTTGCGTATGTTTCGCTCCTTTCTGTTATGGTAAGTATCCTAACTTGCACAGGAGAGAGCCATACAGGCAGGTCTCCCGTGGTATTTTCGAGTATTATTCCCATAAATCTCCCTATAGACCCCATTACTGCGCGGTGGAGCACTATAGGAGTATGCTCTTTGTTGTCTGGTCCTACGTACTTGACGCCGAATCTTGCGGCAAGATTGAAATCTATCTGTACAGTGAAAACAGCGTACGCGGATTCCGGTCTCCCTGTGAAATCGAGCACGTAAACGTCTATCTTTGGCCCATAGAACGCTCCGTCTCCTTCCTTTATAGAATATTTGTATCCTCTTTTTTCCAGGACCTTCCTGAGGGCAGTTTCTCCCTTATCCCATTCTTCATCGCTGCCTATCCTCTCGGCAGGCCTTGTGGCGAGAGTCATTATAGGGGATAGATTAAACAGTGAATAGACCTCTTCCATCAAGTCAAACACTCTCATTATCTCCTCTTCCATCTGGTCTTCAGTCACGTATATATGCGCGTCGTTTTGTTCGAATAGCCTGGTCCTAAGTAATCCATCTAGGGCGCCTTCAAGCTCATACCTGTGGAGCATGCCATAATCTGAAAATCTGAGCGGCAAATCCCTGTAGCTACGGGTCTTAGATTTAAACACTACAGTAGAAAAAGGACAGTTCATTGGCTTCAGCGCGTATTCGTCCTCTTCATTAGAGAAAGGGGCAACTCTATACATATTATTTCTGTATTTTTCGTAGTGTCCGCTAGTTTTCCATACATCCGATTTGGCTATTATTGGGGTTATTATCTCCTGGTAACCGTATTTTCTGTCCATCTCTCTGGCAAGTTTTAGCAACTCGTTGTAGACTGTCGTTCCTTTTGGTAGGAAAAAAGGGGATCCCGGCGAGAGTGGAGATGTTTCGAACAGCTCAAGTTCTTTCCCTATTTTTTTGTGATCGTGTCTGGAGCGCTCGGATTCTATCTTTAGGTACTCGTCCAAATCGGCTTTTGATGGGAAGGCCACTCCGTATATCCTTGTAAGTACTTCACGCTTGCTGTCTCCTCTCCAATATGCTCCAGCTACTTTGAGGAGTTTTACGGCTTTTATGTATCTAGTAGAGGGGATATGTGGTCCTCTGCACAAATCTAGGAAATTCCCAGTTTCATACATAGTTATGGGAGGTTTCGCCTCTGTGCTTAGTATTTCTATCTTAAATCTGTTACCGCCGAATATCTTTTCAGCTTCCTCTTTCGTGGTCTCTTTCCTTATAAACTTCTCATCTGAATCTATTATCCTCTTCATCTCTTTTTCTAGTTTCGGGAGGTCGTTATCCCCTATATTAAGGTTGTAGAAATCGTAGTAGAACCCGCTGTCTATAGGAGGACCAAGCGTGATAAGCGCATCTGGGTACAGGTTCTTCACAGCTGCCGCCAGCAAGTGAGCGCTAGAGTGCCAGAAAACTTTCTTACCTTCGCTGTCTGCAAATGTGAGGAACTCTATGTAGGTGTCGTGGTCTATCTCCCGTTTTAGGTCTATAGAGCCCAAATCTATCTTGGCAGCTATAACATCCTTCAAAGGTATCTCCAGTTTCTTGGCTATATCTATAGGGGAAGCTGCACTCTTAAATTCGTATTTTTTGCCCTTATACTCTATCTCCATATTTCATATTAAATACACAGCTATAAAAATCTATTTCTTATTCTTTTTAGGGTTGGAAGATTTTCCAGTCAGGCTGAATAGCAAAAATGTACCGGTTGATATTATCCCTATAGAGATTAAAATCCTATACGCAGAGTAGAAGACCTGCGATACTACGATTCCAGAGATGAAACCGGCTATTGCGCACACAAGGAAGTACTTGCTTATCCCATTCTGCATATGAATATTATGTACTATAGTCGTATTTTAACGTGAAAACTCACTTAAAAACCTTAGTACTTATATGACACCTTTCACATCTGGGTTCATAGCTCTCCTTACTGCCTGCCAGCAATCTGGGATCGTCGTCTACGGAGAACTTATTATTCGTTATCCTTTGAGTCATAGTAGCTTCACCGCCGCATACCACGCAGACAGCTTTAAGTTGTTTCACTTCGTCTGCTATTTTTATTATATTTTCTACAGTCTCGAATTTATCACCCTTAAAATCCATGTCCAAGCCTGCTACTACAACGTCCGTATATGAGGACATCTCATTTAGTGTAGTGAAAATGTCCGGAGGGAAAAAATGTATTTCATCTATACATATCAGATTAGGCTTTGCATGTTTTACGATTCTTTTCATGCGTTCCAGGCCTTTTTCGTTCGTCTGCAGGACCGAGGCACGCAGCCTTTTTCCATTGTGATAGTAAACTAAAGCTTTTGAGTATCTCTTATCAATAAAAGGCTTGAAAAGCTTAGTTTTTCTGCCGGATGCTTCAGCCTCTTCCGCCAACCTTAGTATCTCCTTGGTCTTTCCCGAGAACATCGGACCACATATTACTTTTATCATCTAGATATTGGATTTTCAAAAATTAAATACTTTTTTTATTCACTTATTTGCGGCGTTTTAATCCGGAAAGCGTTAGCGAGATTATGAAATCGATTACTGCAAACAGCAGAAGCCCAGTTACGTAAAGTGAAGTGTAGAAATATGACGATGTGCCGCTGGCGCCGAAGCCGAAAAGATACGACCATCCGCCTCCTGGGGAATAGAACTGAGTAAAAGGTAACCCAAAAGCAGCGTCGGCTATTATCGCCACGACGAGCAGCACTGAGAATAAAGCCAGTATCCGCGGATAGACAGTCCTTTTCTTTGCGATAGAAAGCGCGCCGAATACGCCGATAAGAAAGAAATATACCAATAATACACCCCAGTGAAGAGTGCCGTACTGCATCAAATTCTGATCAAACAGCATAAGCAACGCTGCAAACAACAGCTCTATAAATAAAGACGCAGACAAAAGCAGCTTGCGTCCTTTTAAGCGTTCTTCAGGCCTTCTAAGGAATAGATAAGCAAGTACCACTGTGGATATTATCACTATCACACCTACTATCAAAGAATCGTATGATGTTGCAGGGTATGTGTAATTATATAACATTGCTATATATCTGCCGCCAATATATTAATAGGTATCTACTAGCGATACTTGTAGAATCCCGTCTACTACCTACAAAGGAATCGACCTCCCAGTGCGCACAGAAACCAAGAAAACTCGGTATAGCAAGGTATTTAGCGAATACGCACGTTAATGATTTGTAATAGTGTGACGGTTTCGAGGATTAATATGTATAAAAAAGGGGCTGTAAGCTTGAGCATGACGTTCCTTATATTCATAATCATAGCCCTGATTGTGCTTGTAGTGCTTTCTAGTGCAGTTAGAAGCTATATAGTAGGCGGACTCGACTATTTCTCCTCTCTGCTCGGTAGAGTAGGTGGCCAGACCAGTCCGGTGAGCACGTCTGAGACTTCTTTCGTGGCATACCTATGTTCTACTCAATCTAATTGCGGTCAGTTCCAAAACATCACTCCATACAATACTACTTTCTGGTATGTCTACTACAATGGCAATAATCTATCTTCTATACTCCCTTCCGCTATATATTTTTCAGCAGCTGTAGGAAATTATTCATTCACAGTCTACAATATCAGCGTGGGCAGCAGCACTCTCTGCTCTAATCTGAGCGGTAATGCACACCATGATTCTGGTTATAGTGAGACTGGGATAGCCAATATAATATACTATTCACAAACCAGTTGCCCATAAATAAAGTATAAATTGATGGCAGTGTAATTCTTGGTATGAAAGCTTCATTTAGAGGAAAAAACGGTGCTATATCTTTAGGGTTAGAAGTAATGATACTCATAATAATAGCGATCGCACTACTGATAGTAATATTGTTTCTCATAAGGAGCGGCATAATAGGTCCTATAAATAATCTTACAAACGTTACGACTCACAACGTAACGATACCTTAAGTAAAAATTTGTATAGGGGCAGTAGTCTAGCTTGGTATGATGCCGGTTTAGGGTACCGGAGGTCCTGGGTTCAAATCCCAGCCGCCCCAAATGACCAAAGCTGCTTTATCCCTGTGACATCCTCCCACCTCTAAAGAGTGTGGGTTTTCCCGCTTACATTTGATAAACATTTTATTGTAAAACATATGTTTAATATTTCTTGCACTAATTTTACTTTAGTAAGGGGTTGTATTTTGTAATAGTTTAACCAACTCCCTCCTTTTTGAGTTACTATAACTCGCTTTCTAATATCCTTTTCAAAACCGGTACGCTGGCTGGATTTACACCCCTAAGAAGCTCATCTTTTGAGACTTTGACTACGTTTATGTCACCGTTCTCGGGTTCAAGTGAAGAAGTGGTATTATTTAAATTAATCCTAAGTTTGCTATTTTGTCCGATAATTGTTCGCATCCTCTAACTTATAGGTATCCGTTTTAGCAGCTCTTTGTCATTGCTTATTTCAACGCAGCTTTCAACCGTTGCTTCTATAGCAGTCTTTAACGAAGTCAACGCAGATTCGGATCCTGCGTAGTCTCGAAAAGCGGACGAATGTCCTGCTATGTTCTCAGGCGCTATTTTCATGTCTATATGACAGGTCGGCACAACCCTACTTACGTTAGCTTCATCTGTCGCCCCGATTTGAAGTTTTCTACCACTGTATAACTTCACAGGGATTATCCCTCTTTTCTTTAGATTATTGAATAGTATCTCGTCTAAAAACACAGGGTTCTCATACTTCTGGTATAAAGGAGTGGTTTTTTCCAGCTTTACCTTTACACCATATCTTTTGCCGGAACGTTTAGCTATTTCTATCACTCTATTATAAATGCTCCTAAAAGACCGTTCATTCATACTCCTAAGATCTATTTCAAGGACGGCTTTTTCAGGTATTACATTTGCAGCCGAGCCACCTTCCTTTACAAACATACCTATGACAACGTGCTCGCTTTTCGGAGATGACGAAGCCAGCTTCCTTATCATAGTGTACGCATCTACTAAAGCATCAAGTGCGTTCCTACCTTTACCAGCTTCGGTGATGTGGGAGGCTTTTCCAATGAATGTTAGTTCTAGGTCCACGTTGAGCGGAGAGATACACCCTACATTCCATCTTGAATCTGGATGAAAACCTAGAGCGAAGTCTATGTCTTTGAAAGCGCCTGCTTTCACCAGTCTATCCTTACTTCCTGCATATTCTCCTATGCCCTCTTCGGACGGTGTGCCTATCACTACTATTCTGCCTTTGTATCCTTTTTCCTTTAGTCTCACTGCGGAGCCGACAGCCCACGCTGCTATCAAGTTATGCCCACAGGAGTGCCCATTTGGGAGAGCATCCTCCTCGCAAAGGAAGCACACTTCAGGTTTTCCGCTGCCGTATTCCGCTCTGAATGAAGTCTTCATCCCTTTATATGGTATCTTAACGGTGAAGTGATTTTTCGTTAGAAAATCGGCTAGAAAAGCTGAAGTATTAAATTCTGCGCTTCCCAGCTCCGCAAACTCGAAGACTTTCTTAGAAACTTTGTATATCTCTTTAAAAGATGTTTCACTACCCATCTATCCTTAGAGTCTATGGATACTAATAAACTTTTTCGGATAATAATTTTATAGCATTGGTTGTTGTCAGATATATTTAAAAAGTGCAGTTTATCCGCTTGTCTAGAAAGCTTAAATTTATTGGTCTGGTAGATAGTCTATGCACTACGACTTAAACTATGTGAAAGATAACAAAGAGGCCATTCTGTCCTCGATAAAAAGAAGATTTTTAGGGGAAAAAGGAGCAGATAGAGTAGCCAGACTCATAGAGATAAACGATATCATAAAATCTTTACAGAAAGAGATCGATGCACTTAGGCACGAGCGAAATAAGATTAGCGAAGAATTCTCCAAATCCAAAGATAAAGACCACAAAAGCAAAGAAGGAGACAGAACAAAAGTGAGAAATCTAATGGATGAGATAAAATCGAAAGAAACCCAGCTGGATAAACTAAATGAAGAAGCAAAGAGCATATTCTTGTGGCTGCCAAATGTAATAGCCAACGACGTACCAGACGGGAGAGACGACAGCAGCAACGTGGAAGCCAAAAGAGTAGGAGATATCACTGACAGGAAGTTCAAGGTCAAAAACTATATGGAAATCTGCAGGGAAAAAGATTTAGTCGACCTTGAAAACGCTGCTAAAGTCGCAGGGAGCAGGTTTTATTACCTAAAGGGCAAACTAGTACAGCTGGCGTTGGCGATAGAGGCATATTCTATAGCCAAGATAGCTTCTAAAGGATATACCCCAATAATACCACCGTTCATGATGAAGAAAGATGTATACGGAGGCATAGCCCACATGGCTACTTTCGAAGATGCACTCTACAAAGTATCTGGCGTGGAGGATACTGGGAGCGAAGACAGGTTTCTAATATCTACAACAGAGCACCCAATGATAGCTATGTATTCGGATTCGGTCATACCGGAGGAGAAACTGCCTCTGAAACTTGTAGGTGTAAGCCCTGCTTTTAGAAAAGAAGCCGGCGCACATGGAAAAGACCAGAAAGGTATATTCCGCGTACATCAGTTCGACCAAACAGAGCAGATAGTGTTTTGCAAACCAGAAGACTCTGAAAGAATACACAAAGAAATGCTAAGCAACGCCGAAGAGATGTGGAAAGAAATCAGGATACCATATCGTGTAGTCGATGTCTGCACTGGTGACATGGGAATCAGAGATGTAAAACAGTATGATATAGAAGGCTACTTGTACTCACAGAAAACATATCGCGAATTGGGATCGTTCGACAACACTACAGACTGGATTTCGAGAAGACTGAACATAAAGTACTCAAATCAAAACGGAAACAAGTTTTACGTGAATACCCTCGGTGGAACGGGCATACCGGTCCAGCGCGCGCTGATAGCGATTTTAGAGACTTATCAAGATGAGAATGGGAACGTAACTGTCCCGGAAGTACTTAGGAAATACACCGGCTTCGATTACATTTAAATTAGCTAGCTCAAATGTCCTTTATTCTGGATCTTCGATTACATCCTTAAAAACTATCGAATCGATAGGGCGATCACTTTATGTTTAGAACCAGAGAGTTTGATCTTCTTCTATACCGCTTGTCTTCTGAAGTGAACGATACTTCTGCTTTTCCTAGATTTATGCTTCCGACTATGCCTAATTTGCTTTTCATTTCGTACACAAGCATTATTTCATCGTTAGGTTGCAGGTCGCCTTCACTCCACTTTATGGCCATACTTCCCGCTGATTTTGTTATCCTGCCCTCTTTTGGACCTACTGACGATATCTTCAGCGCGTTCGGCGGTACTGCATCAACCACCGAGAGAGAAGTCACTGCTTTCCTTGAGACGTTCCTTATCTTTAATGCTATTTTTACGTCTACGAAACCGCCTACTACCTTATGCTCAACGACTTCTTTTGAGATAACCACCTTTCTATTTAGGTATAAGAATACAGCTACTGCAAATATTATCACGGCGATTATAAGATATAGTGGTATATACGACACGCTATATGAAAGCGTCAGTGACTGCCCAGGTAAAAGATAAGAAGCGGACGTAGAAAGTGCAGAAGAAGCCATCACAGGGGAGCCTATCGACGCCGACTTAGACGTCAAAAATAGAGAATCTAAACCACCTACTGACATAGAAGTGTTTTCAGTGGATATCTTCTCATTGCCATCGTTCGTGAAAGTCTCTGATTTAGTCCCCCCGAATATACCTATGGATGACTCAGTAGTCTCCTGCATAGAATAGTATGGCAGAATGGCAACCGTAGTGTTAAATGACGAACTCTGTCCTGCGTATGTAGTAGACACGTATAACGTGTAATTTCCTGGAGCCAAGGAGCTGTTAAGGACCAAGGATAAGGGGATTATATTTATACCTAGGGCTGATAATGTAGCCGTTGACGAAATCTTTGCGACTGAGCTCCCACCATAGTACAATCCGTAATGGATAGGTAAGATAGCACCTATCTGGCCAGGTACATTTACCATGCTAACGTTGAAATCCAGCGGCTTATAAGGATATATAGAAGCGCTGTGCGAGACGCTGTATATTATATTTTGTGTCGGTACTATGGATACACTGAGTATAAAATAGCCTAGGTGCCCATTGTCGCTGTATGATATATTCATCGCTATAGGGAGAGACGACACCGATCCGCTGGGATTGAAACTGAATTTTATAATCTTGGACGAAAAAGGAGCGAGCGCAAAAGTCTGCGGGTTCGCGGCTATATTCGAAAAGAAATAACCATATATTATCTTCGCATAGGCGGTGTTCAGTGTTATATTGGCCGTAGTGTTCCCATTATTGTAAAAGCTGATGTTAAATGAGGAAGGAACATTGCTAGGTATGGTGAAGCTCGTAGGGCTTACCTGTATCGCACTTACAGCGCTGACAGAGGCGAATAATGCGAGCAGAAGAGCCACAGTGAGCAATCTTTCCATAAGCTAACTAACAAGTTTTTTCTATTTATACCTGTCTTTATCTTTTTTGTACACATGATTGCAAGGCGTTGGATACCGAACCTATAAGAAAAAACGAGCTATGGAAAGTTTAAATATAACTGCAATCATTAGATTATTATAAAGTAGTAAATAAATTATTAAATATGGAATACAGACAGATTGAGAAAAATGAGGAAACCAAAAGTGGAGTTTACTCTCTTTTAAAAAGCGCGCAAGAACTAGGTGACTTGCCTATAGAAACAATAAGGATAGGTGGCAAATCATACGCTATAGGAAAATATGAGCGCCCTATAGATTTGGGAAACAACGTCGGTAATATGTCGTGTCGTTGCGGAAACTACTCTGACTCATCCGAAATCCGTATAAATATGAAGCTTCCTACAGGACTAAGATTAGGTGAGTATAAGAAGCTAATTAGAAACTTCCAGAAAGAAGCTGGACCCTCTTTAGTGGAAGGCATTTACAGGTGGGGGGGCCTCAAGCTTTCCACTATACAGTCTAGATATTCAAAAAAAGATGGAGCCAAAAACGTAGAACTATTGATAACCGATGTAAATAAAGTATTAAGAGATGAAAAGGCCCTTTCAGGATTGGATAATTTTATATCGAATATCGTTGAAAACACCAATTTTGAAGTGAAGGGTCTTATTTACAGCATGGACTACAAAGATGTAAAAAACATTTGCAGTATATATGGATAAAAATAGGTTGTAAAATATGAAAAACGCATATCGAAACAAAGAATTAGGTGCTGTGTTATCAGAAGATAAAAATTCTGCCGATAAAAAAGATGAAAATTCGCAGCTGGAGTCGGCTTTGAGCGGTGGTAAGTCTGTGGGTACAAAGCTATTATACCTTAAGAAAGGGATATACAAGGCGTTGGATATGGCTAGACCGTATCTGGCTTCTCTCTATACTCTTGGGGTAGTCGAAGCAAAATGGGGAGAAGACTGGGGCTCTAAACCTTCTCTTCACCTGCCGTCCGGAGACACGACGACCGTGATAAGCGGCACTGCGTGGTATGCGCAGAATTACCTGCTGGAATCCGCCACTCTACTGGGAGTGCTTGCCACTGCTAAGAACAAAGCTAAGACAGCATTGTACTTAGGAGCATACGAAGCTGTTAGCCTTGTGAACTATTACTTGTTTGACCTCATGAAAGCAGGCTCGTTCGATTTGAGAACGTATGGTGTCGTATGGAATGATCTATACTATTTCGTACAGTTGCCCATATGGTTCTTGGGTGTATTGCCTAATTACTTCGGCCAGCATCCGTTCAAACTACTCAAAGAAAGGCTAAGCAAAAAGAAAACCAAGCTCTAGTAAGTATTCAATTACAAGGATTGCTACCAAACCATGGGTTACACTTCGGAACGTAATATATAGGAGTAGTAGTGCCCGGCAGAACATATATGTTACTAGCAGTAAATATGTCATTTAAAACTATGAGCGCACCACTTGCTGCGACTGCTCCATTGGATGAGCTACTGGCAGTATACCACCAGTAATAGCTGGCATTACCCACAGATTGGTTAAGAAATGGTATACTATTATAGGTATCACCATCAGAGATTACCCCTTTATTTTGCCTGAAAAAAAATGCGAGGCAGCCTGGGTATCCGTTGGG
>JAJZLM010000023.1 GCA_021850635.1 Nanobdellota archaeon | reverse complement strand
TTTTTATATCTTCGATTCCGCCTTTTTTTCGCATATAAATGTGTATACCACTTATACATTCATTTAAATGAATTTACAAGAGTATATATTGTTTAAATTCATATATATTATTTAAATTATAGGGTGCGTGCAGGTGGGCTTGCGTGGGCAACGATTGGCTTACGGATAAAGACTATAAGGCTCTAAACGTCTTTCAGAGGTCGTTAGAGGGACTAGCGAAAGATAAAAGCATAGTGGGAAGGCTAAAAATAGCCAATAAGACTCGTGGTTTACTCGCAGAGATATATGCAGTACAGGTCTTACATAAAAAATTTAAGTCCAAGCCTATACGCTGGCATGGTGGTGGGACTAAGGGATTTGACCTGCAGCTTGGCGATTCACAAATACAAGTTAAGAAAATAACAGGTATAGACGAGGATGGTAGATTCTATTGGAATTGGAAGGAATCGGCACTTGAAAAACGGGCTAAAGGCAAGCGCCCAAAGGTCATTTCCTCATGGGCAGTCGAACATTTGAGAGAAAAGTTCAATTATCCATTTTTGTTTATTGAGTATGAAAACTTAGAGCCTACCTTCTTGTGTTATTCGAGATCTGAAATGCTTCATAAATATGAAAAAACAATAAAGGGGCATAATAGGTGGATTAAAAGAAAATGGAGAGAACAACATAAACAAAGGAATCTTAATACTCCAAGGTTCCATCTTAGTAGGATACATAAAAACAAATTTAGCAAACTGCTGTGATAGCAATGAAAGAGTTTTCTGATTTTCCATCGAAAGAACAGTTTGGTATAGGGACAGAGAGCTTTGTGCGGAAGGAACCCAGAGACGCTATGTACAAAGTGGCTACGTTTTTAATAAACTACTATTGGGATAAGGGAGACACGCGTAATATAACCGATGCTCTTTCAGTCCTCTTACTGACATGGAACCAAGCCTTCTATAGATATGGGTTCTTTGATGAGGATGCACTGGAACGTGCTATAAAAAGCAATCTTGGCGTACTTAGAGAGATAAGAAACAGGGAATTTACAGTTACTGAAGATAATCTGACAAAGGTAGATAAACTGTTTAACGAATTCCTATGCAGCTTAGAGATAGTTAAAACACCTGATGGAAAGGCTACTAAGAGACGCAGGAGTCCAGTTGCTGTAGCCAAAGCCCTACACCTTTTAGCACCAAGATTCTTTCCTATTTGGGATTACAAGATAGCAAATAGCTACAAGTGTAATTACAGCAAAGATCCTGCTGCAGCGTATGTAAAATTTTGCAAAACTTCGGAGAAGATGGTGAATCTAGCTAAGAGTTGGGGATACAAAGACAGAGCTGAGAAAAGCGTTCTGAAGCTTGTCGACGAATACAATTATGCACATTACACGAAGAGATGGGATAAATGACGGATAAGTCGCCAACGATATACGATACGTTTTATTACGATTATTTTATTTTGACTAAAGTTCTAGAGCAGACGAATTTTGATGACTTTCTGAATAAATGTGGAATGTCTAGTTCAAAATCCAGTTTACTTCGTGGATATGTCTATTTCTCTGGTGTATTGATAGTAAATATAATCGATCATATGGAAAGGTTAACTCGTGCTTTTGATACGTATGAATATATCGCCTGGGGCAGAGGAACGTTAGGTGGTTCTGCTGCACATAAACTGTCTAAATATGATAAAAACATAAAATACGTCTTCAAACTTAGAGATGAGATTAAAGGGTTAATGAAGATTCTACATTCTAAGATCATCTCTGAGAAAGAAGTGTCGGAGCAGGTAAATAAATTAAAGCTGACATTAAAGTCTGCAAAAAAGCAAATCGATACTACGTATAAACCAGTAAAAGTTATTGGAAATGAGACTGCATTTCGCCACTCAGTCCTAAGGTGGTTGATCAATAACTATGGTTATTACAAGAATCAGTATCAACCAGGAACGTTGTTTTACAGTTTGATGACTAATGAAAGCGCAAGGAGTTTTTGGTTAGGAATTGAAAATAAGAATCTATTTCCCCACAGAACGGAGATTATTTTAGGGTATAAATATTGTATCATGTACCTATGTGACTACCTATCGCCTTCCGCATATTCTAGCATAAAGAATGAATTCGACAATGCATCTGATTTAGAAGCACTTAGGCAGGCATGTATAAAACTTGGAGAGCTCACCAATTGTGAGTGTGTAAAAATATTCAAAATTCGTAGAGTATCAATGCGAAGGGCGACTAATATTAAAGCGGCAAAAGACAATGGTGATATGGAACTACTTTTTAGGAATAGGCCGATATCACTAATACGTACTACAGAGTTCATGGGTTATAAAAGAGCTTACGAGTTAGATGAAGCCACAGAGATATTAAGGCGATTGATTCTTGGTTATGTGTGGGATAGTTCTTTAAGAAATCAGAAAGTTGAGCTTATCAGGTTTGAGCACGAGGATCCCATATACAGAACTAAAAAAGACTATGCTTACAGCTATGCAATATACATACCTATGTTTGGTTCACTTGGGATAAGTAATGGCTCATACTGGATAGTATTTGATTCTATTGCGCTATTCAACAAAGGAGGATATCAGTCAGATACAAAGCGTTTGCTTGACCGCTTAATAGAAGTATATAAGAGAAATATCTCATTGATTAGCGTAAAGACTTCCTACAGTTTATTGAAAGCCTATACCACGGAGAGGTATCTGGATACAATTTTAATAAAAGAATTAATAGAGAGATTACAGTTATCACTAGGTTTATCCACAGAGTTTTTAGCCTGCACGTTCATCTTAAAACGCCATAAAGCAAATCTCTTGGCCTTACATAGAGCTTTTAACAAAACTGACTTGGATGTGCTTGCAGAGAATAACTCAACAGTATTCTTGGTGCAAGCTAAAACTACAATGTCACTGAAGATAAAGAATCTCGAAA
>JAJZLM010000027.1 GCA_021850635.1 Nanobdellota archaeon | reverse complement strand
GCATATTTTATGTATATGAAGCTATCATTTTTGATACATTAGATGATACAAAACTCCAGTACATATTTTCATATATTTTTATGCATAAACTTTAAAGAAACGCGTACTCTTAGAACAAGTAGTTATGCACACACCTATACTGATATGTTAGACTTAAATATAAATATCCTTCTGTAATATAGTAATGTTATCTAGTCTAGACGTAAAACTTTCAGAGAAAGCAGCTACTACTGTTGATGCAGAAAGAATACTAAAGGCTACTCCTTACTCTAGGTTCAGGTCAAGATACACGGGGAAATCTCTGAGGGCCACTTTATCGGATTTGGTGTTTTTGGCCTCGCTAAATAAAGATCACACGCTTGGCACCACTCTCGATAAGCTTTTGGATTTTACACAGTTCACGTTGGATCAGCTGTTTTCAGAAAAAGAGGACACCAAAGAAGATATTAGCAGGCTTTTTGACCTTGATACCCGTATAATTCATGCTTTTTACCTCGGTGAGACAGATCTAAGCAACCGGTACAGGAATGAGCTGCAGAAGACCATTCAATGCTTAATGCCAAAACTAGACCAAAGCAGCGATGAAATGGCAAGGGAGAGGTACCTCCAGAATGTATATACATCTTTCGAGTCAAATTTGGATAAGATACGGCAATTTGCTTTTGTATCCTACAAATTTTTAAAAAATAAGGTGGATAGCATAATATACATTGCACATGGCGGTGCAGAAACCGCATTTTTGACAAAGAGCCTTCTTGGTGAGAGATTGGAGTTTATCCCTTTGATTTATTCTACTTACAAAACTCCGCATTTCAGGAAACAAAATGGCGACAAAACCAATAATACCCCTATTATGTACCGAGAGAGTGAGGCTCTGAAGAAAAGGATACTTCTCGTGGACGATGATATAGACACAGGCAAGACTATCTCTTCTGTGTTAAGCTTCCTTACGGAAAAGTTCAATCCGGATGCGCTGTATTTTGGCGCGCCGCTTTCCCAGCAGTTTAGCTTATATGATAAGGATGGTACCATACCTGTCAACTGGTCTAAATACAATGTAAAGGTTATAGCAGAGGACCCATCGATACGTAGACGGTATCTTGAGGAAGTCAAGTCTGGTTATAAACCGACCAGCATGCGTGGCCTAGGTTTATATAAACTGCTCAAGTGAGCTAATCTGCCTCAGGACTTTGTCATCATAAAGATAAATAGGCAGTTCTAATATGCTAATAAGGTCTGAAATTTGTTAGGAAAGTCTAGTTTGTTACATTTAAATCCCTATCTAGACCTTATCCTTAATCCATTAAATGTGCATTTAGATAAAGAATCGATAAAAAAAAGATTTGAATTCACCCGTAGATGTTCATGTAGACACAGCAGTTGCTAGCTATATTTTGATTACAATTTGATTTCATCGAGCAAGTTTCAAGCTTTATAAATCAATACACCCTATTTCTGTTTATAGCATGGCAGTAAGAGAAAAACAAATACCATGAATTCCGAAAAGAGAAAAAAATCGAAGAATGATGTCGTGGATGCTTTGAACAACGCATCAGCACTACCTTTCCATTATCGCACTTGGTTAGTATCAGGTCTGGGTTTTTTCACAGATGCATACGATCTTTTCATAATAGGCGTAGTTACTAGTCTGTTGATATTGGCGGGCTGGAACAGTCTGTCTACTTTCCAGATAGCCGTGCTCACTTCAACGTCCTTGATAGCCGCGATAATAGGCTCGATAGTTTTTGGTAGGTTGTTGGATTTACTCGGCAGAAAAGCAATCTATGGCATAGAGCTTATACTGATGATAGCAGGTGCTCTCGGTGCCGCCTTTCTTACGCCAGTTAACGGGATATACATATTGGTAGCATGGAGGTTTATATTAGGGATAGGGATAGGAGGAGATTACGCTACTAGTTCTGTAATAATGAGCGAATACTCTAATACGAAGAACCGGGGCAGGTTTATAGGAATGGTATTCTCGATGCAGAGTCTAGGTTTATTAGCCGGACCGTTAATAGGGCTTATATTCATGACTAGCGGAATCGCACCCGCGATAACATGGAGGGCGCTGCTAGCTATAGGGGCAATACCAGCTCTACTAGTGGTTTATTTCAGGAGGAAGATGCCAGAAACTCCAAAGTACAGTGCAATCGTTAGGGGGGACCATGCCGTCGCCGCGTATAATCTGAAAAAATATACGGGGCTAAGCGCAAAAATGAATAATTATAGTAAATCTGTTATCTCAAAGATATCTTTCAAAAATATACTTACTAACAGAAAGCTACTCGCGCTTGTCATAGCCACAGCTGGCAGCTGGTTCCTGATGGATTGGGCCCTGTATGGGAACTCCATAATGTCTAGCACCATGCTTGGCTTTCTTGTACCTTCGACTGTGACAGGTATACAGCATCTTATACAGACTACGGAGTATACTGCAATTATATTCGGTATAGCCGCGTTCCCAGGTTACTGGATAGCAGCGTTGACCTTGGATAAATTAGGTAGAAAAAAGATACAGCTTACCGGTTTTCTTATGATGGCTTTGTCTTTTGGTATATTAGGGATGTTCCCCGTGTTGAGTACGTCATCCTACGTAGTGCAGTTTTTAATATTGTACGGCATAAGCTACTTTTTCATAGAGTTCGGACCCAATATGACGACTTTCATATATCCTACAGAGGTGTTTCCTATATCTGCTAGAGGCACCGGCACTGGGATTGCGGCGGCAGGCGGCAAGTTAGGCGCTTTCGTCGGGACTTTTTTAAATCTCTTCATAATAGGGGCTTTACACGAATCTGGTCTTTTCCTACTCCTTGCAGGATTCGCTACTATAGGGTTTGCGATTACTCTGTTCATTCTGCCTGAGACCAAAGGAAAATCGATAGAAGAAACATCGGACGAAACTAAATTCATGCAGCCTGTGACTTCTAAGATAAAATAGACCCGGGACGGTACATTGCGCGTTACTATATATCCTTATCATGATTTAATGTCAGTATTGCTGTTATACTTTTCTAGGTAGTGTATTATCTATATCCTTAAGTTTGTAGATCAGTTCGTCTATGTCGTTAGTGGTATCTAAGATTTTGGAGAGAGTATACGAACTAGATTTATAGCCCCTTATCAAAGGTGAGCGGGAAAACCCACGTGCTTTAGCAGTGGGATGAAAGCGAACTGAAAGAATGGAAAACATAAATAGTAAGAGCGGTAAAATGGCAATATGTCGGCAGCATACAAATTTAGGTTGTATCCTAATAAGGAGCAGAAAGAAACATTCTCCAGATACTTCGGCTGCAGCAGGGTAGTGTGGAACA
>JAJZLM010000026.1 GCA_021850635.1 Nanobdellota archaeon | reverse complement strand
GCTGAAAGCATCTAAGCTCGAAACCCCCCGTAAAAAGAGGCATCGTTATAGGCCGGGGAAGAAGACCCCGTTGATAGAATCGCCGTGTAAGAGCCAAGGCGAAAGCCGAGGTTTTCAGCGGACGATTACTAATAAACCGAAACTTTTGCAATTGTACAGTCATTTGGCGTTTGACTTTTAGAACTCATAAGCTAGCGTTAGCTAGGTAGTTTAACCTATTTAATATATAGCAGAATAAGTCTTATATGTTTGACGCGACAGCGCTGGAACTATTGATGGTAAGTATAGCAGGAGTCCTTATCATAGGTTTCTTGGGCAGAGCACTAGCAAAGAAGACGTCTATATCGCATATAATATGGCTGATGGCTTTTGGAGTGCTTTTAGGCCCGATTTTGGGATTGTTAAATAGGATAACACTGCTAAACTACTTACAGCTCGTCATATCATTCGTGATACTACTTGTCCTTTTCAACGCAGGCTTGAGCATAAGATTGGGAAGGATAGTGCATAACGCATCTAGAGGATTGATATTGTCCTTAACAGTCTTTTTAATAACTTTCCTAGCAGTATCCACTGCTATGTATTTTCTTTTCTATGAGATAATCCCATCCGTGCTAATCGGACTAATAGTAGGGGGTATAAGTCTGTCCACGGTAAATAGGAGAAAACTAACTTCTGATAGGATAAGTAACATGTTGAATCTGGAAGCTACGATAGAAGAACCTATGACTATAATACTTGTGTTGGTTCTAATAGGTGCGATAATGATAAGCGGCCCGTCCCTGACGTTAGGCTACGTTTCTGAGGAGATAATATCAAATTTCTCGATAGGCATCGTATTGGGTGCTTTAGTCGGTATGGCATGGGTGCCAATAATGAGCTACTTACAGAAAAAGAAGTATGAATATTCCTATGTCGCGTCGCTCGCTATAGCATTTCTTTTGTATATAACCGTGCAAGTGATGGGAGGGAGCGGTCCTATCTCCGCATTGGTTTTCGGGATACTCTTAGCCAATGGAGAATCTATATTCCGCTCGCTGAAATACCGGCACAGCATGTCCTTTACGCTTACAAAGGAATCTAAGAATTTTAACGACTTGGTCACTTTTCTCACGACGTCGTTCTTTTTTGTCTATTTCGGCGCACTGGTCGACATAAGTAACTATACTGCTTTTATTTTAGGGATAGCTATAGCCATAATCATAATGTTAGCCAGACAGCTCGGCGTAAGGTTAACTCTAGCAAAGTCGGATTACACTCTCAGAGAAAAGGATGAGATGTCGTCTATGACATCTAGAGGACTGGGTGCAGCAGCGGTGGCAGCTTTGCCGATAAGCTATGCGATTGCAGGCACATCGTATTTCATAGACGTCGTTTTTTCGGTGATAATATTCACTATACTCTTCAACAGCGTGCTTCTCCACATAGCGGCGCGCAATAAGGAGGAAGGAAATGGCAGTTGATGCGACATCTTTCATACTGTCAGTAGCTGCCTTGATAATACTTCTTGGATTCATCGGTGAGGAGATATTCAGAAGGACTCACATCCCTTCTTTCTTATTCCTTGTGTTTATAGGGTTCATCATAGGGCCTGTTTTAGGACTTATAAATGAAAATTTACTGATGCCTGTAATTAGCATATTCGCAGAACTGACCCTTATAATGGTCCTTTTCCATGGAGGTATAGACCTGAAGCTGGACACGGTATTAAAGGAAGGGTGGCGCGTTTTCTTGCAGGTATTCCTGTACATAGCTATAAGCGCGGTGTTCATAGTGCTTTTTTCTATGTTCATCCTGCATATCAGTCTGATACCCTCTCTTATACTCGCTTCTATAATAGGAGGAGAGACTACCGCTGTTGTCGTGATACCTCTGTCGAGGGAGCTCAATCTAAAGCCTAGCAGCGTCACTTTCCTAACGTTGGAATCCGCATTGAACTCTATAGTCTTGATCATATTATTCTTGACGTTTGTCAGCTTGTATCAGGTTACTAGTATCTCTACCACCATACAAGGATATGGGGTGCACATAACTGACATATACGTAACATCTACAACTATCCTCTCTTCCTTCTCGATAGGGGTAGTCATAGGACTTGTTCTGTCCATTCTATGGATATATCTACTGAATTACCTGAAAAAGCGGAATTACACGTACGTTCTAACACTCGGCTTGCTTTTTCTCACCTTTTCATTGACTAACTACGCAGGTGGCAGTGGTTTTCTAGCGGTCATAATCTTTGGCATAATACTTGGGAATCACACTTTCATCAGCGGCCTCTTGAAAAAGAAGATAAGGATGGGTAACCTAGAAAGACAGCTTTTCCGCTTACAAGGAGAGATAACGTTTCTGTTGAAAACGTTTTTCTTCGTTTTATTGGGCCTAATCCTAAGTCTTTCTTTTTCAAACCTGATATTTGGGCTCTCTATTGGGGGTATAATACTGGTCATCCTGTTCTTCTCTAGATATATAGCAGTGCATATATCTACTTTCAAATCCGAAATGAAAAGCGATAGAAAAGCGATTATAATCTCCATCGCTCAGGGTGTAACCCCTGCAACTTTGGCTATATTAGCCTTAAGTTACAACATAGCCGACGCAAACGTTTTTTTGGTTATAACAACTTACGTGATAATATTTACGAATATAGTCACTACAATAGGTACGTTTGCTATACTGCATAAAGGGAAGAAAAAAGAAGTCAGAGCTTCCGTTAAACCAGCATAGAGATTTAAGAACAGATTAACTTTAGCGCTAGTCATCTAAGGGGCGTTGCAAGGTCTATTATTGCGCTTCTGAAATCGTTAGATTTCATCACGCCGGAAGCTACGAGTATCCCTTCGCTGCCTAGTTCTACACTCTTTTTTACGTCTTCTGCGGTCTTTATGCCGGCACCTATCAATGGCAAAACACCAGCCTGCGCTTTTACTAAGTCACAGAACTCCTTTACTATGTCTGGTCTAGCCGATGATACAGATACGTTGCCACCTATAAGCTCAGGTGGCTCGTAGGCTATCGACGTCGGTCTAAATTTCAATACTTTTTCAGCTTCCTCTATGTTCTGTACACATACGTATGTCTCTAATCCGTTCTGTCTGCAAAAATCTACTGCTTTTTTCAGTTCCTGGTAAGCTATAGGTCCTCCTTTGCTGTATGAATATCTTCTCTCTGAATGGTTAAGCAAGGTGCCGACCGCGCCACTTTTTTTTATTTCGTACCAGGTCACATGTGCCGTAAACGCGCCTGGTTCGACTTCATCCAGACCTTGTGTGATAGTCTTCGTTGTTTTTGCTATCTCCTTTATTAGCGTGAATGGGGGTGCGACAATTATATCTACACCTGTATCTTCTGATATTTTAGACGCAGCAGATGCTATCTCCAGCCCTTTATCTATCGCTTCGGTATACGCTTTATAATTTATTATAAATTTTTTCATATTCATCCAAGAAATAACACCCCTTTATTACATAAAACTTTCCCCTTACCACTTTTATCTTAAGTTTACCCCTTATTGTTTCATTTTGTATAACGTCGTTTACAGAGTCCTTTATGAATTTCCACGAATTCACGAAACTGCCCCCCAGTACAACTATCTGCGGGTCTAACATGTAAGATAATGATACTAGATATAATCCGAACGTTTTTCCTATCTCCTCAAATGCTGCTAGAGCACGTTTATTCCCCACTTCTGCCATTTGGTGCAATTCTAGTCCTGTATGGCCATATTTGTCCTCTATCCATTTACCCCCTATCAAGTGTTCTATATCTTCTTCGTTACCAGACATAGTTCTCATATGTCCGATTTCTGAAGCGAAACCCATACCTCGTAGTATCTTTCTATTGGATACTATCGCGCCCCCCACTCCAGTTCCCCAGACTAAAATAACTCCATCGCGTATTTTTTTTAAAGCCCCTCTGAAAATTTCGTATACTGCAAAGCAGTTAGCGTCGTTATCTATACTGACTTTTTTGAAATATTTAGAAGCCATCTTTTTTATGTTGAAGTTTTTCAATGGCAGGTTTGCGCAGTACACTATGCGCCCGTCTTTATCTGTTCTGCCCGCTAATGAGATGTTTATCACATCGGAATAGCGGCTAAATGCTTTCATATTATCTTCTAATAGGTTTATAAAATCTTTGATAGTTTTAGGAGAAGCTTTGTAAACGTGGTCTTTTAATCTTAATCTCTCGTCTACAGCTGCGAATATTGTCTTTGTACCACCTATATCGACGCAGACTTTATACTTTGTCATCTCTACCTTGAAGAGTCTATTATACTACGTATGCGTTTTATCCTGGTTATTGGATCGTCACTTTGCCAAATGTTTCTACCGACTGCAACGCCGCTGAAGCCCGCATTGATCACATGTCTGACGTGCTCTTCAAATTCTTCGTCTGTTACTGCCTTGCCGCCAGCCATGAATACTTTGGTTTTTCCAGCCGATTTAACTATCCATTTTAGTTTTGAATCATCATCTGGGTACTTTATTTTTACTATATCTGCTCCCATCTCCAATGCTATCCTCGCCGCATATGCGATAGTTTCCGGGGATTCGTCATCAGCTACAGACTTTCCGCGCGGGTACGACCACATTATCACAGGCATGCCGTATCTGTGTGCTTCCTCTTCTATCTTTCCAAATTCTTGTAACATTACCTGCTCATATTCGCTACCTGAGTAGACAGTATATCCTACAGCAGATGCGCCCAAACTTATCGCTTCTTTAACACTGCACGTCTGCGTGGAGATAGGCTCTCCTCCGCGCATACTCGTTTTCTGGTTAAGTTTAAGTATCAAGGGAATCCCGATGTTTTTCTTATAATACACTCTTGCAGTTCCTTTCAACAGTATAATAGCGTCCACTTCAGCTTTTTTCGCTATGTCTATTACATACTCAGCAGATATAGTCTTTTCATTAAAATCCTTTGGACCATGCTCCATACCATGATCGTACGCGAGGTATATTCCCTCAGTTTTGAACTCATTTTTTTTCATATTCCAACCTCCTTAATTTAAGATTCTGTTTTGGGTATTCGTTCGTTATCCCGTCCTTAGCGCCGTAGTGTTTTATTACGCTGCTTGCATTGTTGCTTCCGAAAGATACGGCATCTGATATATCCCTATCATCCATGAACGAGTTTATGAATCCTGATAAAAAAGCGTCTCCAGCACCGACGAAATTTATTTGTTTGGAAGGGTACACTCCTGCTTCGTAGAGTTCATCTTCATAGGCTATCAGTGAGCCTTTATCACCGCGCGTTATTATCGCCGTACTTTTTACCGCTTTTCTCAGTTTATACAGATTTTTTAAGTCGTTTCCGTATCCTACGAATTTACGTGCCTCTTCATCATTCATGCTTATTATATCTATGTTTGATAAGATAGGCTCAAGTTTTTTGATCTTCAAGTCCAATTCGTTAGATCCTGGGTTCATTACTATTTTTATGCCGGACTCATTTGCGTATTTTACTATCTTCGGTAATATCTTGTAACTGTCCCCACCTAAGGGCCCTATATATAACCAGCGTGCATCAAAATCTAGCTTTATATCCTCGGGTTTTATAGTTTTCTCAACGCCCCTATACACAAATAGTATCATGTGCCCATTCTTTGACACTATTATGTTAGAGAAAGGCGTCTCCCCCTCTGTACTTATAATGTAATCTGTGTTTATGTCTCTCCCCTTCAAGTCATCAAGTATGAACCGAGAGTTCCCGTCGTTCCCTATCTTCGCTATAACGGCGGTTTTTTTGCCGCATTTAGCGAGAGTCGCGGCTACGTTAGTTGCACTTCCTCCTGTAAATTCCAATACTTTGTCTATGTCTATTTTTTTATCAGAAGGAATCTCCATGAAATTCTTGTTTATCCCTTTTTTCAAGTTCCCCTGCGTGGCAAAAGAGAATATATCTTTAGTTGCGGATCCAAGCGTTACAATGTCAAACAACATACTACATTATTGTAGCGGGAGAAATAAAAACGTTAGAAACTCGATATTTACTCGAATGAGCAAATCATTGCTTACTAAGCTCTTTTTGCGCTTCTTGTAGGCGTTTCGTGGTTTCATTCACAGCCTTTTCAATACTCTTAAGCCTGAATTCCAGTATATCTAATTTTTCCTTTAAAGATGATTCTATCTCTTTTTTGTCCTTTTTTATTAGTATCTGTCCGACCATCTCATATATTTTTTCAGAATCAGAAGATCTTCCTAGTTCTTCGAGCGTCCTTTTAATCTCATTGTACTGTAACTGGAAAGTTTGTTTCTGAGTCATATCTACCTGTAGCTGCTGTCTAAGATTCTCGTATTCAGATTCGTTCATAATTTGTTTATATCCTCCATAACCGATGCAGCGCTAAGGTAATTTTTGATTACCGACTGCAGTAGATTAATATTCTTGGCTTTTATTTCTATATATAAGTTATCACCATCGCCTTTTAACTCCGTATGTATTTTGTCGCTTCCTCTAAAAGGACTGGATAAAGCAACGCTCAAACTTTTTATGAAGTTTTTATCGCCTTTAAGGATTAGTTCAGCGCTTACTAAATCATCTTGCTTTGACATGGTGTCCAGTCTCCGGACGTTTCTTTATAAGTATCCTACCACCACAATACGGGCATCTTATTATATCCTTTATCTCACTGGAATCCACTGTAGCACCGCATGAAAAGCACGAATATCTTACCATATCAATTTAGAGATTTTACAGTCATGGAATACGCTCCATCGGCTACTTCTAATCCACACCTCTTGCATTTCCATATCCCTCCATAAAGCCTCTTCATGGATAGTTTTCTGCACTGGGGGCATTTATATTTTTTTGAGCGGAGTTTTTCTATGCTGTCTAGTCTTTTTCTAACTCCGACACCGTATCTGGCGGTTCTCATAGTACTTTCTTTTGAAAGTACAGCTATTTAAATGTTAAAAATGCGCCAAAAAACGCTGTATTATGATTCAATCATCTTTGGCGCTGCTTGGCTACGCGTTGTTAATTCGAGATTAAAAAGTATAAATCCTTGTAGAACTAGGAAATTAAACATGAATGGATCGAGTAAGTTGTATAGTGTAGTAACACTTGCGCTTGTGACTTTGCTGCTTTTTAGCGTGGTTTACGCGTCATCTCAGCCCGTGCCAGCAGCTTCTAGCGATCCACCTGGTCAAGGGATCGCGTATGTAAATGTAACCGACACTATAGTGCAATCATCGCAGAATTCTGCCCATATTTATGTGACCGAGAATTTAAAATACAACGGCTCCGGAAACATAAATTTTAGTTTGATAAACGCAAATGATATAACTCTACTCGAAAACGGCAAAGCGTACCCTTTCGCAAGAATATTCTCGGCTACATGCAATATATTCGTAGAAGAATCTATAAACTGCACCACTATACTAATTCACAATGTTAACAGCAGCTCTGAATTTACCCTATCTTATGGTTATTACGTAAACTATATTCCTAACAGCAAAAATATATTCAATTATACTTTCACTTTTATGCCTTTTAGTCCAACGCAGCTCAAGGTCGATACCATCCTTCCACCCAGTGCGTTTTTACCAAACGATACTTACTATGCCCCTCCCGGTGCTGTTTTTGCGTCTAATGGAGAGGAAATAAGCGTCGTGTGGTCTCTTTTTCAGGTTACTTCTACACCTATACCATTACCTTTCTCTGTAACGTACAAATTAACTTCATTTAGTTCAAACGCAGCGCAAGGCGTGCCGAATATGCTATATTACATTACATTGGCTATTATAGCTGGTGCCGCTGTAATAATCTTCCTAGTCTACTTCTATATGCGAAGGAGACTCTATAAACACCCAGATAAAAAGCACTCAATGAAAGGCAGGAGTCCTTTCCTAGAAGTACTTAATGAGAATGAGAAGAAAGTATTAAGAGCATTGAGGAGAGATTCATTCGTAACTCAGAAAGAGCTTATCGCAATAACAGGGTTCTCGAAGGCTAAGATGAGTAAGATACTCTCTAAATTGCTTAGGTACAGGCTAGTTAAGATAAAACCAGATGGTAGATTGAACAAGGTGAAAAGAGTTTAAATGAACAATAAAGCCAAAGGCTACCGCGTAGAAAGAAAGATGAAGCTTATATTGGAGGCTCACGGCTGGAAAGTAGTTAGAGCCGGAGGCTCTCTAGGAGAGTATGATATAATTTCGTTCAAAGATGGAAAATGTATCTTCTTTCAGATAAAATCTACCAATAAAAAGGTATTTTATTACTATGGATATTCACACGGAACGTACGAATCCTTTCCATTTAAGTTGATAGTGGATTTCGGCCGCGGTTGCATCAGAGTGCTTACGCCTAAAAAGGTGGTCCATAGCAACGATGGGGAGGATTTTATAACGTTCGTAAAATATCTAGATAAATTAAAGCAATGAAACAGTTTCCAACAGTTTCACAGGAGTGCTTTAATAACTACATTTCATATCCAAAACTATTAAAAGATGGTTTTTGTGTTTACTCGGGCACGAAAACCGTCTTTTGTTTTTCTGTAGGAATTATACTAAAATAGAGCTGATGCGGTCAAAACCACCGCAACTAGGATTACTCCAAGTATTATGACGACGTAAGGTTTCAGCACTATCTTGCTCTTGTATTCAGAGTAGTATTGAACCAATCCACCGAAAGACGATGGCATCCTTGCTTGTCCTTTTTTCCCGAACATAAACATATTTACTACACTGCTTTGTTATTAAAGCTTTCTATATGAGTTATTTCTTTAAGCTGCGGCAGCGATGTCTGAATGATACCTGCGCCGGCATCCGATGGGTAACCTATGGGTATCACACCCCTAATGATGTAATTATTCGGTATACCGAGTAGTGACCTCATCTGTTCCTGCTGCGTAGTCGCTATCCAAGCGCTTCCTAATCCCTGCTCCGCCGCGAATAAAAGTATGTTTTCTATCGCTATCGCTGCGTTTTCTATGCAGAACGTTGCACTATCCTCTTCATCGAATATGGTTCTAAGCTTTGATGGATTGCATATTATGACTATTATGAACGGAGCGGAATTTATGTTGGGAGTAAGGCAGATCTTGCTTATCTCTTCTTTCTTTTTTGGTTCGGTTATAACTACAAACTCGTATTCGTGCACGCCACCGGCTGCAGGGGCTAGTCTAGCAGAATCGAGTATGTCTATTATAGTCTCTTCTTTTACTTGCTTCGGTGAGAAAGAGTACATGGTCTTCCTATTCTTTATTACATCATATAATCCCATAGACTACACAATAGAATATGAAAACGCGTAAATTTATGCCTTATTTGGACTAGTTTACGAATAATTCTCTATTACCTCGGCCACTATGTGGGACTTTCCTCCAGTGGATTCAGCTAGCAGCTCATCGCAGACTAGGCATTTTACATCGGAAGCAGCTTTTGTGAATATTACCTGCTCATTCTTGCATTTCGGACATCTTACCTTCGCAAAGTGATTCTCTGTCGACTTGAAAACTATATCTTCCATATTATTTTATCTCTAATTTTTTGGCTTTATTTCCCCTAGATTGCGTCGTCATCTTACCACACTTCGTACATTTATACCTTATATCATAGCGCTTCGTTTGTTTTACACCCATTCTTTTTGCGTGTTCAAACATTGGGTAAGGAGTGGAACCGTAACCGTGCTCTATATTATACAGTTTTCTGCGGCTTCCAGCGGTCATCGTGCCCCTTTTTCCCCCTTTAACCTGCACCACTTTCTGCAGTGTGTGGGCCTTACAGTAAGGGCAGTATCTCTTTATCTGACTAGGTAATTTCATTTCCTTTTATAAGAGACCACCTATTTAAATGTTTCATTCCCATCAGTGGGCGAGTAGAAGCGAAGTCTTGTGAAGCATTTGTGGTCTACTTTAGGTCCTTTTGTTACAATCTTGTATTCGATTTATCGATAGAGGATAATCTTAAAATATATACTGTGTTTTTTAAATGATTCTTTAATCCAGTGGGATATCGTACGCTTTTAATGCGTCTTTTAACTCTTTGCTATTGATGTTACTTGATTGATAAGGGATGTGGAATATCTCGTTTTTGTCTTTGGATACAAGAACAGAAACGTATCCTCCAAAATACCATACTTGCATCGATATGTCCCGGTTCTTATCTGTATGTTTTCCCCCGTAATTTTTGTATTGTAACCAGTGGAAATCTATCTCAGATTTCTCTGCAAGAACACTGTTATCGGCGAACGTCTTGTTCATTTTAGACAGCAATTCAAATAACGTTTCCATACCGTCTATAAGATGGATATGGCTATTTATACCTTTCTATCACGATTTTAATTGGTTCATGTTATAACGTTAAAAATAATATAAACGCGCGATGTGTTCTATCGCTATGAGAGGATATTTATTTCTTCTACTGTTAGCAGCTGTAGTGTTATCCTCTGGTATATCCCACGGTGTGCAGATATCTTTGAATTTGCACGAGGTACCTATGCAGATAGGATACTGCTCCGATTTGAGCCCTTCCCAGATACAAAATGCGTATGGGTTCAATTATCTGTATAATTCTGGTATAAACGGCTACGGACAGAGTGTCGCGATAATCGTAGCCCAAGGAGACCCTACACTTAATTCGGATCTTGCAACCTTTGATTCGCAGTATGGATTGCCTCCTATGGTCAACGGTTCTAATCTAATAATCTCTACGCCTTTCGGTGGCTCTTCTTTCAATTCTATGAACTGGACGATCGAGACGGCTTTGGACATAGAAGTTGTGCATTCTTTGGCCTCGCAGGCAAGAATATACCTGGTTATAGCGCCCAACGACAGTTGGCTTTTCAACGCGGTGAATTATACAATTTATAATCTACCTGTACAGACAATCTCTATCAGCTGGGGGGCTTCCGAACAAGATTATTCAAACCAACAAATACAATTTATCAATGACATTTTTGACGCCGCAGCAACTAAACACATAAGTGTCTTTGCAGCTAGCGGTGATAATGGCGCGTACAATGGACTGTCTACCCTGAATGTTAATTTTCCTGCATCGAGTCAATATGTGATTGGCGTAGGAGGTACATCTTTGTCCACTACATCTTCAGGAGGATATATAAGTGAAACTGCATGGAGTGGTAGTGGAGGAGGATACAGTCAGATGTTTCAAAAACCATCCCCACAACCTAATATAAGCAGTTATAGAATGGTCCCAGATGTAGCTTTCAATGCAGGTACTCCTATATGTGCTTATGTGAATTCAGCATGGGGAGGTTACTATGGAACTAGTGTTGCAGCACCGTCTTGGTCGGCGATAAGCGCATTGGTAGATCAGAAAGCTGATGGAAGCGGAGTTGTATCGATTAAGAGCCTTTACGATGCATATTATTCGGTCGGCAGTATATCGTTCAATCCCATAACCAGCGGAAACAACGGATACTATTATGCAAATGGTGGATACAACCTAGTTACAGGTCTTGGTACTCCAAAAGTATACGCACTGGCTCAAGTTTTAACAAAAGCATCGTATAATATATCGTTTTCTTCTCTGGAAAGTGGCGTGGTATTCGAGGTTAATGGATTAAACCGCACCGCACCATTTTCTATGAATTTCAGCTACGGTGAAAAAGTATCTATATCCTCATATCTCCCATCTAATAACAAAAGCATACGATATGCTTTCACGTCTTATTCAGGTTATTTAAACTCCACAAATAACACTTCACAGTTCTTCGTAAATGGTTCAGGTTCAATAAATGCGGCATTTAAACTTCAGTTTGCGGTCAGGGAAATAAATATAAACGGTAGCGAAAACGCGACAGTTTTTGAAGACACAGGACACAATACCATTCTGTCAAGCCCCTTAAGATACTCGTCTGGTGGTAAGAGTTATTCCTTGGTAGGTATTAGAGTAGGAAACGGCGTTATCTCGCATACTGACTTTGTAGATTTTACTGTAGAGTCCCCGATGGAAGTAGAATTTGTATGGTTAATCGGAGACATAGTTAACTTTACGTTCTTAGGCGCCCCAAGCGGAGCTACGGCTACGGTTAGATATACGGATTATGTGCCGCTCACAAATGGAACATCTACTTATACTTCTACAGTAGACAACAGGGGGGAAATATCATCGGTAACAGGATCATTGCTTAGTTACAGTGGACAGTACTACTTATCCGGATACAGATATTTTATCCAGCCAGCTACCGTAGAATCATCGAATAATGTGGTAATAAACTTCGTAAAGGAAAAGAGTTACGATCTAAACTTTGCAGCAGCGGACAATTCATCGGTTTATCCTACATTGGTTTATGTCACAAGCCGAAGTGCAAACGGCACTTTTAATAATAGCACGGTATGGGCGCCTATAAATGAAGATTTCACTCTCAGAGAGGTGTTCTTTGATAATAACGGCTTAAACGTGTTGAAAAATCCTATACAGCTTTCACCGTCAAACTACAGCGGAATCATACCACTTGGCATATCCACTGTAAGCGTATCCGTAAAAATATATTTGGGAATACCTATCATAGGCGCGAAAGTTGAATTCATTTACGGTAATACATCGATATCAAATTCTACTGGTGCAACGGGTACAGTAACCTTCAAAAACGTACCAGATTCTGATTATGGCATCACCATAGGCGCGTACGGCAGTGGTTATGCATATCAAGGATTATCGGGTAGCAGTGAATCCTTCGAAATAAATCCTTTCATGTACCAGTTGTATATAATAGTAGCGACTATAGCTCTAGTCATATTGGTATTCTCACTGTGGGAAGTACGGCACAGGCGGAAAAGAAGTCGGCTATAAACATGACTAGGACCTTATAGGGAATATATCACGAAAAAGAGATTATTTATAATTGCGGAGGGATAAATCAATATACAACAGTACGCTGCAGATGGAAACCAAACCTAAATACTACACTATAACCAGGGAAGAAGGGGAGATAACTCTTACCTATAAAGTTCCGCTGGATGTGCTCTATCCAAATCCAGAAGACAATGAAGACATATTTGAAAAGGTAGTGAACGCCATAATAGAATCAGGCAGTATAACTTCCTTAGTAATAGTCAGTGACAGGAATTACGTATACGTGAAGGATTCAGTAGACATTCTAGACGACATAGCGACCGGTTACAAAAATATACTGCAATCCGATATATCGAAACCATTCGACACTGAGACGCAGAGAGCGCTGCCAGACGAGATATCTGCATTTAACTACGTATTATTTGACAGATTGAAAAGAGACCCTGTGGGCGCATACGTTTTTGGCGTTCGCGCTCTAAGAGAGCTTAAGGTCAAGTACAGAGCATCTCCTTCATCTACGCTAGATACTTTCATAGAAAGGATGGACTCTTTGATGGAGAAGATAGGCTCATTGAAGATAATACAAAAGAGCATGGCTTTTGTCCTAGGTTACAAGATAGGAGACAGGACCCCCTACAAGGCCATTTTCAAGCCGCTGATAAGACCAAATTTCACATATACAAGGATAATGTCTGAGCCACCTCTATCAGCTGTAGAGGTTGAATCGTATAAGCTTAACGACTCTGAAGGCACAGATGTTACGATATACAGGATGCCAGGGGTATCACAGTACCTATACCATATGGCTCCGCCAGAGCTCCTGTTAAACGTAGACGAATATGACATATTAGACCAGGTCAGGACGGCATTGATAGATTACAAACCACAAGAAGGCGAGTTCACCGATCCGCTTAGGATGAGAGAGATATTCCACAACATAGCTTCTGATATGATAAGTGACATAAGCTCAAAACAGAATTACAAACTATCTTTCAATGATATAGAGAAACTTGCTAGCATATTAGTAAGACTGACTGTCGGTTTTGGAATGACAGAAGTGATATTGTCAGACAGTAAGGTGGAGGATGTATATATAAACGCCCCTGTAAGCAAGTCGCCCATATTCGTAAAGCACGCAGTTTATGGAGAATGTGCAACGAATATTATACCAAACGCCAAAGAAGTCGATGCATGGGCGTCTAGGTTCAGGCTTCTATCAGGCAGGCCGTTAGACGAGGGGCACCCAGTCCTAGACACAGAACTAATAACCAAAAACATACGTTCCAGGGTAGCGATAACTCAGAGACCGTTGTCTCCGAATGGATTGAGCATAGCCTTTAGAAGACATAGAGAAGCTCCTTGGACAATGCCACTTTTCGTCAACAATAAGATGATATCGCCGTTTGCAGCAGGTTTGATATGGTTTTGTGTCGAAGGCGCACGCTCAGTACTAATAAACGGTACTAGGGGAGCAGGTAAGACCTCTCTTTTGACTGCACTTATGCTAATGATGA
Organism: Nanobdellota archaeon; assembly: GCA_021850635.1. Taxonomy (GTDB): domain Archaea; phylum Nanobdellota; class Nanobdellia; order Parvarchaeales; family Parvarchaeaceae; genus Parvarchaeum. Next base: position 8,099 of record JAJZLM010000026.1, on the reverse strand, counting down.
TGAAAAAATACAGAATAATAACTGTAGAAGACACATTGGAAATACCTACGGACGTTTTCACGGATATAGGCTATGATGTATTATCAATGAAAGTACAGAGCGCTATAATCGGTGAAAAAGCGGAGATGTCCGCTGAGGAAGGGATAAGAACCACGTTAAGGCTTGGGGATAGCGCACTGATAGTTGGAGAAGTCAGAAGTACGGAAGCGCGTGCACTGTACGAAGCTATGAGAGTCGGCGCTCTTTCAAATGTAGTGATGGGCACGATACACGGTGAAGACCCGTATGGAGTCTTTGATAGAGTAGTGAATGATTTGGGTGTGCCTAGGACTAGTTTCAAAGCTACTGATCTAATCGTATCAGTAAATAAGATAAAGAGCATAGATAGACTGACAGAAAAAAGAAGAGTTCTCTCCATAACAGAAGTAAGGAAAGACTGGACCGACGATCCAAAATATGAAAATGGCTTCGTGGACCTGGTCAGGTATGATATAGACAAGGACATGCTCGTTCCCACCAGCGATATGCTCGAGGGGAACAGCTATATCGTAAAGGAAATCGCGTCGAAAGTAGAGGGTTGGGCAGGTAATTGGGATGCTGTGTTAGATAACATACAAGCTAGAGGAGAGATCCTAAAGATGCTATCGGACTATTCGGACAAGACAGGTGACAGAGATATACTAGAAGCAGAGAGTGCCTCAGAAGCAGTAGACCAATATTATGAGATAGTAAACAAACTCAATGAGGAACTTGGCAGGCCTCCAGACGGAAAGAGGATAATAAGAGCATTTGAATTATGGCTAAAAGCAAGAAAGCAGAAGTGAAACGCCCTATCGATGCGGATTCGATAGACAAATACTATCTATCAGAGGGCATAGTACCTTCTGATCTTTATAATAAGGATAAGGATATAAGAGAAGAACTGAAGTCCGTAGAATACAAGGTTTTCAAGAGAGAGGCTCCGTCTTTCTTGTCCAAGATAGTCATTTTTGGAGCGTCAACGATAGGAAGAGTGATACATTTCAGAATAAATGAGAAGGACGAAAAGAAAGTAAACACAATTCTTTACCTTCTCGGATACGATTTCGACGCTAAACAGCTCTACGGGTTTTCGCTGTTTTTGCTGGTAATAGGGATAATACTAGGCATATCCTTATTTGTGCTGTCTCAAATACTATTAGGACTATTGTTTATTGTAGCGGGGATAGCAGCATATGTATTAGTGCAAAACTATCCGAAGCAGCAGTTGTCCGTTAGACTGAGTAAATCTTCCAGCGATCTTGTGACTTTCATATTATACTTAGTTATATTTATGAGGCAGACTCCAAATCTTGAAGCAGCAGTGCAGTTCGCATCTGAGAACTTAACAAGCTATCTAGCATTTGACCTAAAAAAACTGATATGGGACACGGCTGCAAGAAAGTACACCAACATAAAAGAAGCCCTAGATGAATTTTCAAAAAGATGGATAAAGACCAGCCCTGCATTTACAGACGCGCTTTTTCTGGTAGAGAGTTCCATATCTCAAGAGGATGAAGCGGGTAGACTCGCGCTTCTAGATGAAGCGTCTCAGAGGATACTAAGTGGTACGTTCGAGTCCATGACTGACTATGCGTCTACTCTTAAGGAACCGTTGAACACTGTATATATGCTGGGTATGGTGCTCCCAGTGCTGGGGCTTGTGCTGGCGCCTATGCTGATGGCGTTCGTGTCTATACCGGATTTTGGTATCCTACTGATAGTAATGTACGATGTCGCGTTGCCATTGTTAGTTTATTTCCTGTTGAGGGGAAGACTGATGGTAAGGCCGGCAGGATTCGCGGCACCAGATTTAAGTCAAGTCCCTGGCCTTCCAAAGATAGGTAGTTTTTACGTAAAGATAGGCTCCAAGAGAATAGCAGTAAGTGCTATATTCCCAGCGATAGGAGTATTCGCCGTGTTTGCAGTCATGGTAGCATTCCTTTTTCCATACATGCTTATGTTCGGTCCAACACAGATATACGTATCCATACTCATAACCGCTGGCATAGGTTTCGCTCTGTTCACATACTATAAGCTGTCTGTGATACAGCTCAAAGCCACAGAAGAGGAGCTTATAAGGACCCAGAACTCTTTTGGGGACGCTTTGTTCCAAATGGGTTCATTACTATCACAGGGATTTCCTCCGGAGACTACTATAGTAAAGGTTAGTGAGACAATGAAGAATACTCCCATGGCAGATTTCTTTACAGTAACTGTAAACAATATACAGAGTCTAGGTATGTCGCTAAAAGATGCATTCTTTAATAAGGTCAGCGGATCTACCAGATTTTTCCCCTCGTCTATGATAATTGCGGGTGTAAGAATATTTATAGAATCATCTAAGAAGAGCATTGCAAATGCAGCTGCAGCCACACTATACGTTTCGAAGCACCTATCGAACCTTAGAAGGATAAACCAAGAAGTTAAAAACCTTCTAGAAGAAGTCACATCTGGTATGAGGGTAGAAGTGGGTTTGCTCAGCCCGGTTATGGCTGGTATAGTAGTGGGTCTTACGACTCTAATAGGCGTTGTCTTGAGGTCCCTATCAGGAAGCATAAATACAATACAGTCAAGCATAGCTACATCGGGAGGTACTGGAGGCGTCAGCTCAGTAGTGCCTTTTGCATTTAGCTTGTTCAATCTCAGCGGAGGTCAGATACCTTTGTATACCTTTCAGATAATAATAGGAATTTACTTGATAACCCTCAGCATAATAATAGGCTATGCTATAGCGACCATATCCCAGCCAGGAGACAGAATAGTCCTTAGAGACACGATAGCTTCAGTTCTACTGACGTCTATGGCTCTTTACATCGTCATCGCTTTCATAGTAACTCTTGTGTTCTCTTCCGTCGGAGGACTCGTTCTTGGGGCGACTCATCTGGTGTGAAGAATATAATAAATAACTATAAACGATGCTATAACTTAGGAATGATTTACAGAGTATCCTTTAAAATCGGGTAGAATGAAGTTCATTTCCCTGATATCTGCACTCCTGAAACCAGCATAGCTGGAGAGAATATCCCTCCTAACCCAACTGATTTTGATCCTACTCCGACTACATTTTTCATCATGTTTAGCATATTTATCCCGACCACAGTCTCCTTTAGAGGATATTTCTTTTGTCCATTCTCTACATAATATCCCTCTGATACCATAGCGGATAAATCACCAGTCGACATGTTTGGGCTATCACCTGTGTCAAGAAGATATACTCCTCTCTTTATACGTGATAGGAGTTCTTCCTCGGAGTTTTTACCTGGTTTCAGCACTAGATTTGTTGTCCCTATACCATTGTGGAACGCATTGCCGGTGGGTTCCTGTGACATCTTCTCTGCGCTATAGATGTTATGTAAGTAGGTTTTAAGCACGCCATCTTTGACAAGGGTTTTTGTTGATGTAGGCATCAGTTCATTATCGAACGATATATTAAATGGACTATTTTTTACATTAATAATCTCCCTCAGATCTATTAAATCCGATGCTATTACTTTACCAAGTTTTCCTGATAGGAAGCTAAGCTTCTTGTATACCTCTGGTCCGCTCATAGCAGAGGCGAGATATTGGATTATAGACATTGAGGCTTCGGGGGAAAGAAGAAGGTCTCCTTTAAAAGTAGGAGCACGTTTTGCATACAGCAGGTTTTTAGCTTCTGTAGCGGCGGTGGTAAATGCGTTGTCTATATCAAGCGAGTATGGGTCCATTGCATCGTATGATTTAGAACTTGACGCTTGTTCTGCCCCGTCTTTTGCGACAACATGCGATGATATCGAAGAATAGCTATTTTTCCAGTCTCCTCTAATACCATAACTGTTAGCTGCATGTATTATAGATGAAGAATACATCAACCATGCATTAATCGAATAGACATTGCCTAGCGAAGACACCTTTTTGATAGCACTGTACAGTTTTGTCTCAATCTCCGGCACATCTACTTTCTTTATCCTGCTACTGAACGGATTTTTTATCTCCCGATGCTTTTTCCATGCGACTCTACTTTGACAGTCTACTGAACCGTTTTTTGCAAGTTTGTAGGCGTCTACTATAAACTTGCTTATTTCATCGTAAGAAGTTATAGACGCATTTATAATAGAAAGCCGATTTTTGTATATGCAACTTATACTGGCCACCTCGGATATGAATGTATCCACGCTTTCCAAATCGCCTTTCGTGATCTTTAGCATGCTCAGGTCCTCACTTTCAACTTGTACATTGAACTGCGCGTCCAAACCTGAGTTCTTTATAATCGAGTATATCTTATCACTGTCCACCAACAGTCACCCCCCTAACTCGTATGTTCGGTCCCCCAGTTCCCACTGGCTCCCACTGTCCATCTTTTCCGCAGGTCCCATCGTCTAAATCGAATCCATATGTGCTTATGGCATCTATCTTGTTGAGTATATCTAAAACACTGCCGGTTAAAGACGCATCGCGCACGAATTCACCGAGTTTTCCATTTTCTATCTTTCTTCCATACTGCGCTTTGAAGACGAACTTTCCGCTGCTAGGGTCAACATAACCGTACTGAAAACCATAAAACATCACGCCCGTTTTGATATCTTCGATTATATCATCTTTGAAATCACCAGGTAATATTATAGTGTTAGACATTCTAGGTATTGGTTTAAACGCATATGTCATAGCTCTTGCGGCGCCGTTCGGCTCCATACCAAGTCTTTTTGCGGTCTCTAGAGTGTGCAAGTACCCTTTAAGCACACCTTTTTCTACTATAGAACGTCTTTTAGCCTTAGTGCCCTCCTGGTCAAAAAAGAATGAGCCTCTCTTGCTTTTTAGGGTCGGGTCATCTACTATGTTCACAATTTCATTGCCTACTTTTTCACCGATTTTGCCTTCCAACACAGAAGTACCCGCTAGAATCCCATCTGCTTCCGAGGCGTGTCCAAACGCTTCATGAGTATAAGTCCCAGTCATAGAATAATCTAAGACTACATCGTATTCTCCTCCTTTGATTGGCTTTGCACCGATAAGCATCGACGCTTCCCGCTTTGCTGTCTCTCCTAGTTTTTCTGGGATATCACCATAGAAGAGTTCAAAACCTGTATTAGCCCCTATCGACTTTCTCACAGACTGCACACTAGATTCATCCTTCACGAAAGAGAAAGTTATTAGCCTTGGATTGGAATCACAGAAAGAAACCATATTTCCATGGTTGCTACCAACCACCCAGCTGGAGACTTCATCGTTGTAAATAGTCCTTGTTACTAAGGTATTTTTTCCTTTTGCACTTTTGTCAGCTCTTACTGCTACTTCAATTTTTCTTGATATATCCACTGAACGTGGGTCTTCTTTCCAGTGCGGTTTTAAAGAAACGTTATTTGGTTCTGGCTCTATCTCCAACCGGCCTTTGCTTGGTTTAGACACTCTAAGCACTTTATATGCGCGTTCTACAGCTTCTTTTATCGCGGTTTTTGTCATCTTGTTGGAAGATGAGAAAGCCCACACGCCATCTTTCATTAGCCTCAATCCAAATCCTGAGTCGATGCCGCTGTAGACCTGCCTTACAGCCCCGTTCTCTATTGTTATCGAAACACCTTCGTTTTCGTTAAGTCTTATATCTCCGTAAATATTACCTTTCACCAGTCCAGAGAAATATTTTACCAAATCCTCATCTAGCATGTTAGCACTCCTTTGTTTTTATCTTATATTGCAACGATTAAATAGTTTTGCATTTTGTCAGTCACCAAAAGCGTATCTTTTTATTTCTATAAACTCCTTTATTCTTTCTGAATTCGGTCCCCTTATAGGAAACCTAGAAACAAAAACTTTAGAATCGTATAGTTTACCCTTCCATCCAAAGCTTACTTCCTTTTTATTGTCGTATTTTTGAAAAGATACCTTGCCTATAAAACACACTACCTTAGGCTTGTATCTTTTTATAGCAGCGTTTATCCTATGCACTCCTCCTTTTTCTTCTCCTTTTTTTATATCTGAAGCGCTTTTAGACGGTCTATTTACTATATTTAGCAGTCCAAGCTTGTAAACATCGGAGAATTTGTTATTATAAATATCAAAAAGGGACTTGTCATCTCTCAAGTCATTTATGTTTTCCTTTATTATTCCGCTTCTATTTAGAAGATACCAGAAATTCTTATTGTTGGAGAAAGGTACCCCGCGTGAAAAAGACCCATAGTGCGGGTTTATCCCTACAAAAAGTATTTTTAACCCACTTTTGACGTGATATACTATCATTGTTTTTCTACAAGTTCCAGTAATAAATACAAGAAAAGACATAATAAAATATGCGTTGTACATGGGTTAGAAGCAGAAAATCTCAATCTGCTTTGGAGTATCTCCTTACATACGGTTGGGCTATATTGGTAGTTGTGTTGGTGATCGTAGCGTTATATTCTCTAGGACTTTTTAATGCAGTCCCATCAACGCCGAGCATAAGCGGCTTTTATGGTATAACTGTATCGAGCGCACAGGCTAACTCATCCGTTTTAGAATTCAGCATTAACAATAATTTAGGAATATCTGCAAACATAACTAATATAACCGTTTATATCGGTGGAAGCACCTATAAGACATGGGAATGCACTGAAACTGCGCTTTTCCCAGGTGAAGATGCCGCCTGTGCGGTTCTTGGTAGCTTTTCCACGACACATATATCGCCATTGGTGTCGCTTGAATATTCCGTCTCGTCGAATTTAGGTGGCGTATCAAATGGGACCATAGCGCTTACTCCAAACACGCAGTTTATATCTAATCCGTTTACGGCATATTCAGTTGACTTGAGCGTATACAATAACCAGACATCAGCTACTCCTAGTCCTTTCCAGCAGATGATAACGTTCGACCCGCAGAAATTCTCGGCTTATGAGCTTTCTAATCTTGGAAATATAAGGTTCTATTACGGTGCACAAGAGCTGTACAGCTGGTGCGAGAGTGGCTGTTCCAACATGGCTAATAAATCGGTGTTTTGGATCAAATTAACCAGTTCAATACCAGCCAATACGACTATATACCCAATAATGGTTTTTGAGCCGCTTACCAACTATGATGCCAACTACGCTGGGGAAGCACCACAGCTATCCCCGACATATGCGGAATACGATGACGGTGCTAATGTATTCAATTATTATGAGAATTTTGCAGGTTCAGGGTTACCTTCAGGATGGCAGGAACTTACTTCCTCAGGAGATACTTATACTTGGGATAATGGGATTTCTTTTACTAATAATGGGCATGGAGATTACGTTTCGATAGGAACAACCTCTGCTGTCAGTCCTGCAGGGATATTAGAATTAGGAATAACAAGCGGTTCTAATGCACGTCCTACAATAGAACTAGCTACAACTGATACGCAGGTAGAAGGTGGACAGCCGATTTATATGTATGAGGATGGATACGGTCAGTCCTATGGAATGTACTCAGGAGATATGCAGTTTGAGATATTAACTACTTCATTCTCAGATATAGCTAATAGTAAAACAGCTTATAATGCTCCTATAATAGAAGGAATTGCTTGGACGGCAACAGGTTCACAATTATTGGAGATAGTGCCTAACTATAATTATAATAACATGGAAACCGTCTCTGAATCAAGCACCTCTAATTCTTTATCAACTCCTTTATACATTATGCTGGGTCAAGCTGCTTCTGGGAGTTCTTCTAATACAGGGGGTTATACAGCAAACTGGCTTCGTACCCGTGCCTATCCTCCAAATGGAGTAATGCCATCTGTAAAAGTAGGAAATGTGGGGAATCAGCCACTGTATGAACGTCCCATAACTTTCTATAATGCTCAAAGCGTTTCTACTGCAAACCCCTACCAACAGATGTTAACTATAAATTCCACAGAGTATTCAAAATATGAAGCGCCTAATCTAGACAACATAAAGTTCTTTTACTTGAACGGCTCGGTTGTACCATCATGGCTGGAAAGCGGGGATAGTTACAAATCAAACAATACAGTGTATTGGCTCAAGTTGGTTGGTATACCTCCTGATGGTTATATAACCATATATGAGGTCTTTTATCCTTTGTCGGACAACGTTTTAAATACGGTAAATACTGGAGAAGCACCACAGCTATCCCCGACATATGCGGAATATGAT
>JAJZLM010000006.1 GCA_021850635.1 Nanobdellota archaeon | reverse complement strand
CCAAAGTATCTGCATTCAGAATTAATATTATAGATATATGATGGAGGCAAGTAGACACTGCTCCTTATCAACCCTATCATATAATCTTCTAGCTCTGCATAACCAGTGCCTTTAAATGTCAAATCTCCAGAGACAGTGTAAATAGGATAAAATATTGAAAAAAAGAACATAGAACTTGAAGGGCTAAAAGAACTTTATATATCATTAAACCTATCTTATTTTCAGCTCTTTTTACGCGCGCCATCGATTAAGCCGTAATATAACTCCTCTACTTTGTCCACGTGTTCTTTGAATGTACCTAAAATCTTAGTTGGTTTGTACTTGTCCAATCTGCTGAGCATCATCTCTGCTTTTGAAGCTAGGTCCGCTTCAGATTCTTGGTTAAAAGTTTCCCCGCCTATGGGTGGCATGACATATTCCGATTGCGAAGAATCCTTAGCTATCAATAGTGGGACTCCGGCAGCCATCGCTTCAAAATTCACGATACTCGCATTTTCGAACTTAGAAGGGTTACAGAATATGTCGGCTGCTCTAAAGTAATATTTCTTAAGTTTTTCGTCGACGAAACCAGGGAATATGACTCCTGTGTTTAACTTATTGGATAAAGATTTATATTTATTTAAAGCGGGTCCTTTTCCAGCTATTATGATGGTGAATCCTTTTTTCTTTAGCAGACGCGCTGCCTTTACTAGAACATCAAGATTCTTTTCATTGCTTACCCTGCCGAGATATAGGATAACCTTCTCATTCTTGCCAATCCCTATATGCTTTCTGGAGATCTGCTTGGTTTGCCGCCAAGACTTAAGTTTTTCGGCTGCTCCCGTTCTGATCAGCTTGCAATTCTTAACGCCTATTCCATTGAGATATGTTTGAGCGCGTTTAGATAATGCAATGTTTATGGTGGATTTGGAATAAACATACTCCAAATACCTTTCCAATGAGAATTTTATCACTCTGTATAATAGTTTATTGATTGGCACAAAAGACTTTATCACATCTTCATCGGCTAAAAAAGTGTGGAATGTACTCACCAAAGGTATCGATAATCTTTTCGCCGCGTACACGGCAGATAACCCCAAAGATAAGGGAGTTTGTGAATGTATTATATCCGGTGCTATGTTGTCGATTTTTTTATCATAAAATTTAGGTAGAGACACAGTGTAATCTGGATACATTATGAATTTCACTCCCTTATACACTATCAAGTGCTTATCATGTTTTTTCAGATTCTCTGTAGCTTTCCTACCTGTAGTCACTATGAATACTTCATGCCCGCGTCTTTCCAGTTCCTTGCGTAGGTTTACAATATACTCGACTGTACCGTCTACGCAAGGCTTGTAATCATCGCTGTAAATGGCGATTCTAAGTTTCTTCATATCTAAGAATCATGTATTAGATAAAGATATAAAGGTACTATAAACTTACTAATATAATTATGCCAGACAAAAAAATACGTGTAAGACTTGTTTCTTTCTCTTTTAGTAATGGTAGTGGTATAGGTGTAGTAGAATACGCTGTAAGACTAGCAAAAGCGATTAAAAAATATGATAAAGATACTATAGAGTTATCCACAAAGGAAATTGTCAACAAAAAACTGTATGATCTAGCTAATATCATTTACGGAAATTATAAAACCCCGGAGACTACTATCCACAACAGGAATGCGCGCGGTAAACCACAAATAATACATTATACTGACACCAATATAATGCCTTTAGACCTCTCCCTTACTCTCCATAAGGATATAAAATTAGTATTCACAATACACGACCTAGATTCAAGGAAACGTATATTCCGTGGTTCCAGACTATCTGCTCATAAAAATAGCCCATTTAAAAGGATGTCAGATCTAATCCTTGACATAGGGTTTAGATCATTGTATACGCACGGTACTGATTTTGCAATTAAAAAAGCAGATTATATAATAGTAGTAAGCGAGAAGACTAGAGAAGAAGTTATAAAATATACCCATATAGATCCCGACAAATGCTCTGTTGTATATCCTATAATAGGGGACAACTTCAGAAAAATAAAGACTGCCAAAATAAAAAACAAGATTATCATAGGACATATAAGCAGCTATCTATACAAAAAAAATGCGGAAGCGCTGGTGAGTGCATTCAAACGCACCAAAAATCCGAATTTAGAGCTTAGATTATACGGTGCTAATCCTCCTTTCAAAATAGACGACAGCAGGATTCATTATTTTGGACATGTAAAAGACAAAGACTTACCGAGGGTACTAAATTCATTCGATGTATTCGTATTCCCATCTAGATGGGAAGGATTTGGGATGCCTATCATGGAAGCGAAAAAATGCATGGTCCCTGTGATAACATACAAGAAAGGGGACCTGCCAAGCATAGTCAAGGCCCATACATTGCAATTTAAAGACGAAAAGGACTTGACATCGATTCTAGAAAAAAACAAATGGAAGAAGATAGACACGAAAGCCGCATATAAAGACACCAGAAAAACAAGTCCTAGATACGTAGCTAAACAGATGAATGAGATATACCACAAAATTCTTGCGTAATATCATCTCTTCACAACAGTATTAGGAAACCTTACCCTCATGTAAAATATAGATATATAACTGACAACAAAGACCAAGAGCATATTGAAGAATCTAAACAGTACAGTCGCAGTTATAGCGACTGCTCCTGGTGTCCCAAACACCAGCAACAATGATACTAAAGAAGTGTCTGTAACACCGAGCCCGCCAGGTAAAAAAGATATATTACCTAGCTCTACTGCCACGCCAAATATGAACAGGACAGCAACTATAGACAGATTCTGATTGAAGGCTAACAGTATAAAAAACAACATCACTGCTTCAAAAAACAAGGAGGGTAAGAACAACATCGTCTCAGAGAGAATATCTTTTTGTGTTAGAAAAGCGCTGTGTTTCTTAAGTCCTTCTATATATTTTACAGCAAACCTGAACAGTTTGTGTTTTTTTGGGTTTAATATTTTGTTCACGAAAGTTAAAAGCAGGTTCTGTGTCCTCCTCATCCCTATCAAAGACGTCAATAGATAAGTAGCGGCAAGCAAAGCTATTAGATAAGTTATATATTTTGAAACAAATATCGCTGCTATAGTCGTCATAAACAACAGTGCTAGTCCTGACGTAGCCCCAAGCGCGAGTATTATACTCAACGAGAAGAATTGAGCGTTCTTCTTGAAGTTTGAAAGATGTCGTAATGGTATGTACTGCGCAACACTAGAAGGTATTATACCCATCCCAAAAAAGGCATACATCATCACCGTGCTCTGGGATATCGATATCTTTAGCTTTAATTTTCTTATTATATACGTCCATGGCAAGAACTTCAGCCAAGTATACGCCAAGAAAGCGCCAAAAGCGAAAAGGAAGTAATATATCTTTAAATGAGATATGTCTGTAATCGTACCGTTAAGGTCGTATATACTCACAAGTACTGCTATGGCTATTATCCCTATTACAAGCGTTATGGTGTCCAATGAAACTTTCCGCATTATCTAACTTTATTCCCTTAAGTTATTAAGTTTTAGCATCTAATCACTTATCAGTGCTTTTACTTTCTTTAAGTCCTCAAGGAACTTATCTCTTTGGGATTTGAATCTCATTGGAAATGAGGGGTGAAAAGTTATGAAAACATCCACCTCGAGGCCATAAAACTCCATATGCATTTTTCTCCCTCGTACCTCTGACAGGTGCTTGTATTTTATTCCTAAGCTGTTACAAGCAGACGTACCCAACCCAAGTATAAGTTTAGGTTTTATAGACGACATCTGGCCCAATAGATACGGCCTACAGGCATCTATCTCTTTGTCCAAGGGTTTTCTGTTGTTTGGGGGCCTGCATTTTACTGCGTTAGTTATAAAGGTTTCGGATCTTTCTATCCCCACCATCTCTAAGTACTTGTTTAGGAACTTACCGGACATTCCAACGAATGGCCTGCCAGTATCATCTTCATATCTACCAGGAGCCTCTCCTATTATCAACAGGTATGCGTTTGATTTTCCTTCACCAGGAACAGCATTTTTCCTGCTCTTACACAAATCGCACAACTTACACGAGATTATTTTAGATGATATAGATTCCAAAGATTCCATGTCAGACTAGTTTCTGTGGCAACCCTAATAATACGTCTTTTATCCTATCATAATCTATTACTTTTCCATTCAGATAATCTTCTGTAACTTCACCTACAAACATTTTTTTATCCAATAGCTGCGAACCTATATCTCGTAGGATGAAAGAATTGTCTTTCCCACGCAAAGCAAAAAGCTGGTTGTTTGATAGTAGTATTATGCATCTTGTCGTGTTAGCCTGCATAAATTTGTGCACGCCTTTGTAAAATCTGGGCATATCTACATTTCCAACGAATATAACATCCCTGTCCGACTGCTCTATTAGTTTTATGAAAATATCTTCTAAGATAGAACTGTAGTTGTTTATAGTATCCGCCGCATTTTTAACAAATTGACTGATGCCAGAAGGCTGTACGTTGTATTTTTTACATATATCTAAGATAGAGTCATTGCTTGCTACAAGATAGTTCACTGCATCCATGCCTGCTTTGAACTCTACTGTGGTTTCGCCGCCTAGGTACGATACATTTACTATCGCGAACGCTATTATTTCGGCTGTGCTGCTTACATGCTCATTTTTGCATGCACTTACATCAAAATCGCCTATCTTCACCACTCTTATACCCTGTGTATCTTTAAGCCTGTCTTCATTGAACCTTATGTTATTATATTTCATTGAAGCAGCACTGATGTCATCAAACTTTTCCATCTCCACTTTCAGGTCTTTTGGTATCAACTCATTGACCATGGCTTCTGCAGAAAAAAGTTTTTGTAATGGTATTTTCTCTTTTATAAATAAGAATCCTTTGCCATCGCTTCTGAACGTGTCTGCCTTGCGCACGTGTATATCTAACCCGAGATTCTGAAGCGACCTAGCAAATATATGTTCGCTAGAGTGGAGCACCGCCCCTTTGCTAGCTTTAGTCGGCACTTGTGTAAGCATAATAACGTCTATAATTCCAAATACTTAAAGTAATCTATAGACTATTCCAACTATTGTAAAATATAGTAGACCATACAAACTTTTAATCAGCCGTACATTGTGTCGTCTTGCTTTGTCAAATTGAACGTGTAGTCCGCGATTTTATATATTATCCCATAGTTTTTATCATTAATATTTACCACTTTAGCGCCATCTTCGCTGAAGATATGTATGTTACTTTTATCAAAATCGAATATGTACACGTTATTTCCAAAGTTTTCGTATATCTCACGAGCGTTATCATCATCTATCTCTGATAGCAACTTGTAAAGACCCTTCTCTCTAAGGACTTTAGCAGCAATAAAATATCCGACTCCATACTCATTGTCTTCGTTGTCTCCGTCGACGGATTCATCTATAGAATTTTCACTGATACAGGTCAATAACTTGGTGAGCGCGGTATCCTTTAACGACATAAACCACTATACTTTATAGAAACTATCTAATATTTATACATAATTGTTGTAATTTATCCAACAATTAGACGCAATACGTTACCGAGTTATCTTGTAGAATTCACGTTCAGTTCGTCTTAGCGCTCTTCAATTCGTCGACTAAATCTCGCAGTTCCTTTATGCTATCGCTTATAGTTGGGACTAGTCTGTCTATAACTTTTTCAAAAGCCTGTAATTCAACGTTGACATCAGAAATAGTTTTGTTATATTCCTCTGTTTTTCCGAGCATTGTGTTCTGTATGCTGTCTATCCTCTGGTCTAATCTTGCTATCTTGTCATTGACGGTCTTTATGTCAGCGCTATTAGACTTCACTGTGTTCTTAACAGAATTGAAATCACTGGCTGCTGAGCTCCACTTCTCCTCTATTATCTGTTCAAGCACCTGTTGTATAGTATCTAGAGTCTGATTACTCATAGACTGCGACTTGGACTGGTCCATTTTAAAGTTGGAACCAGTGGAGAACTGTGTCTGTTGCTGCTGTGGTATGTCACTGTTAACCTGCGGTGACATGGCAGAGACATTTGATTGCTGAGTAGTGGCCTGCGGTGTAGACGACGTTATACTAGACGCGTTTATGAGCGCGTTTTTTATAGCCGTGCTATCATATCCTTGTTGCCGTAAGTTCTCTATTATATCCTGATCGCTCATTCCGTTCTTAACCATGTCGGTTACATCTGGAACTTCTCCTGGTTCTTTTTTCTTAAATGCGTCTAAAAGGCTCATAAATTATTAACTCCATTTTTTGCTACTCATATATTCTTCGACAATCTTAATAACATCTTCCTTACTTAAAAACCTTGAGGGGTCTATAAATGATAGGTATTTGTCCAATATTTTGACGTCCTGAAGCTTCGCAAACTTTTCTAACTGCTTCTGGAGCCTGTCCATAGCATCTTCTATCTCTAATATCTTAGCCTTGTTAGATGAGTCATCCGCTCCCAACCCCTTTAGAATCTCTCTGAGCTCATTGTATTTATCTATGTTATTCTGGTCTACCATTCTGACAGTATCTTTCAGTTGTGAGAGACGCTGGTCAAATATTTTCAATGATTCCCTCAGCTCTATTATATTCTTTACTATATCCCCATTGGGCTCCATCTGATTAGTATTCTTTTGATGCTTTTATGTCTTTCCAAGTGTTTAATAAAAATCATAAGAGACCTTCTATTAAAGATTTTTATACTAGTTATCTTCTTAGGTTCAAAATGCAAAGTCGCTTTAGAGGAGCGTATAACTATTTAACAGAAATAGAGAATATCCTGCCTAAATTCTTCGATTCTAGAGTGATCTTATGCAAATCGCTATTAAAAGATCCTAACATAGCCCCTGACTGCGAGAAAATAGCGTTTTTTAGCGACAATAAAAACTCCACTGAGATAATTTATGAAGACCACTGGGATAAAAAGAACCGCTCAGCAGACTTACTCATATCTAGAGAGTACTCTTTATACAACAAGGGAGAAGAGACAAAACTATTCTCTTTAGTTGACAAGCTCCTACGAACTGACAGTGTTTCCACTATGCTTTATGAAAAAATAAGTGTAAATGATACAAACTTAGAAAAAATTATAACGAATGCCTACTTATCTCTCTATAATGACGTTGAAGATGTATATGTATACTTACCAGACAGATTCTACATCCACAAAGTAAAAGAGTCTACAGTAGAAAAACTAGCTTCTGGCGGTAGCGTAGATCTCAGGCTGGAGATAAGCATGAAAAGCGGCTGGGGCATCTCAGAAATAAAAAATATTCTAGAGTTGTTATATAATTCACAGTAGATGTTTTAGATTTCTGGAACCGTGATAAAATCTTTATATTCTGGAACAGAAGAAAACATAGGTGCTTTTGCAGTTCTAGTAAAAGATTAATAAACGCCTACACTATAATCTTTAATGATAAAAAAAGACGACAAAAGTGTAGAGTTAAATGGATGGGTAGAAAACGTCAGGAACTTGGGGAGCATTATATTTTTAACAGTAAGAGATATAAACGGAACTTACCAAGTCACTCTTTCTAAAGACGCTAGTTCTGACTTGTTTGATACAGCTAAGAACCTAAGAAACGAGTCTGTAGTAAGCATTTCAGGTAGCATAAAGGAAAACAAGAAAGCTGTCAATGGTTGGGAAGTAATACCAAAAAGTATAGACTTACTGACAGGAGCGGAACAACCTATCCCACTAAACCTAAACAAGAACGTTGAATCCTCTTTAGACAAGGATATAGATTATAGGTTCCTTAGCTTGAGGAAAGAAAAGATATCTTCAGTATTCAAAGTAGAGAGCACTGTCACAAACAGTGTCGTAAAGTTCTTCGAACGATCTGGATTTTACCAGATACACTCGTCGAAAATAGTTTCCCAAGCAACAGAAGGCGGAGCAAATGTATTTCCGGTTGTGTACTTCGACAAAACTGCATATTTAGCACAGTCTCCTCAGTTTTACAAACAGATGATGATGGCTGGCGGTTTTGAAAAAGTCTTCGAGATAGGACCTGTGTTTCGAGCAGAACCGCACCATACATCTAGGCACCTGTGTGAGTATACAAGTATAGATATAGAGATGAGTTTCATAAAGTCTTACGATGACGTTATGAAAGTAATGGAAGACATGATAATAAACATATACAAGGACGTAGAAAAGAACAACAAGAGAGAATTAGAACTTTTGAACGTTAAGCTGGAAATACCACGGACTCCTTTCCCACGAATAACCCTCAATGAAGCAAAGACGATACTGAAAGACTATGGGAAGAATATAGGTGACGATATAGATCCTGAAGGAGAAAGGATATTGGGACAGCACGTCAAAGCCAAATACGCGAGCGATTTATTTTTCCTTACAGAGTTCCCATGGAGCATAGCTCAATTCTATCACATGAGAAAGGACGAAGACAAAAGCTTAACCTGCCGCGCAGACCTTATCTATAAAGGACTAGAGATCACAACGCTTGCACAAAGGGAGCACAGATATGAAGTGCTTATCTCCCAGCTAAAAGAGAAAGGGCTTGAACCGGATAAATTTGCGTTCTATACCGACTTCTTTAGATACGGAATCCCACCACATGGGGGGTCTGGAACTGGACTAGAAAGAGTGGTAAAACAGATGTTGAACTTGGATAATATCGCTGAGGCTACATTATTGCCTAGAGCCCCAGATAGACTGACACCTTGATAGAGAATTCACCTGATTGTGATGTGGGCGCGCAGTCACTTCTATTAAGGTGAAACCCAAGTTACATTTATGGCCCTGCCATTATTTGCATTCCCGCTATAATCGTTCGCATTTCCATCTAAAGGCCACCACGCTACCAGGCCTGCATTTTGAAGCGGAGCTCCACCCAATCCCTCTGTATACAAGCTGTTTATTTGTGATGGGCTCAGATATCCTTTGTATATCTGGGCGTCTGATATCTCTCCTACAAAAGGATTACTGTCACACTGCTGGAACTGACCGCCTATCATTACGTAATTAGATATCAAATCTCTAGTGTTATTAGCCCATGTATCAACGCTATTACCATCCAAGTAGAAAGAGTATAAAAGCCCGCTAGAATTCCTTACAGCGACTGCGACGAACTGCCAAGTATTTGGGTTTGCTACTACATTCAACGAGTTTGAGTGTGGGTCATTATAACATGTGTGCACGTTTAAGTCAGTGGAAGTGAACGAGAATGCTGCATATGATGAGAACGAGAAAAAAGCGTCATCCCCACTGTTTCCGGAAACGTACCCTGGTGTGTTGATCCATGCCACCATAGTGTACGATAGATTACGGCCGCTTAAGGGGACAGTGCTGTTTATGTATGTGCACGTGCTAGTCGCGCTTCCGCACGGCTCATACGAAGTTGGGCCATCGAAGTACGCTACTTTTTCAGGTGTAAAACTAGAAGTGCTTTCTCCCGATATTGTCCCTTTAGACAAAAACGGACCGGGATTGATGCTGTTTCCTGTAAGATAATTTATACGCACTGAAGAGGAATATCTAGCTGATGAAGCTTTTGGACATGAATTTAAAACAAAAAATATCTGGGATTGCCCAGTTTGCAGTACAGATGAAAAAGAAGCATTTTTAGACATATTTGAATTGATAAGTCCTGTCGTGTTTATCCATAATATCTCTATAGGGTAACTTTTGATGTTCTCTATAGTTACTACCAGGGCTCCTCCTGGTATACATGTCTGTGACACTGCAAGACCGGTGAATCCGGACACTGTATTTGGTGAAATGTAATTTGACGGGCTGAACACTCCTAACAGATACAGCGCTACTACAGCCGCTGTAATTATTGCGATAGCTATACCATAAACAACCAGGTTCTCTATGGCTGCTTGAGACTTTGACATATGATTATTAAAATTACACAGCAATTTAAGGATTAATGTACATAACAGCTGGAGAAAAACAGTCGATTAAACGTATAAATAATACCCTAATAGTAAGATAGTAAATGGGAAAGAATATACGCAGAGGGCACACTGGAAATGTAAGATGCGCATCGTGCGGACAGCTCACAAGGAGAGATAGAGCAGTATACTTGTTCAAGAACGGGATAAAATCATACTACTGCCCAGACTGTGCAAAGAAGATACATGGTTCAAGGTTGTATAAAGGCATGCCCAAATTTGTGAGGCATAGGTCGGCGCCTAAAGTTAAGAAAAAATTCGCGATCTATTCGACATCTGAAGAACCAGCTGAACCTAATGCTATGCAGACCGACTATAACGAGCCTGCTGTAAAAGAGCAAAATCCTTCTGAAGACGGTGCTTATGACCAACCAGAGAGTGATGACAAGGAGAACTCAGAAGAAAACCAGCAATAGGCTGTAGATAGTATGCTATTACGAATAAATGTTAACCTATTATCCTTTGTTGCAGTGATACTGATTGTAGCTGCTGCGGCAATATACATAGTATTTTTCAGCGGTTTATTTAACTCACCTGCCCAGCAGCAACTTCCACAGGATGTGCAGTACGCATTGGAATACTTCAATGCTGTAAACTCGAATAAAACTATCCTGGTGCCAGCTATGTACTACAATTTGGCTAAGGAATACGCTATAAACGGCAATACGGTGATTGAAAACGAAACTGAGTACGCTAACATACTATTGAAAAACGCCTCTTATCCTGGAGTAGATTATGTGCTGATAGACATGGCACAGCTAAACTATTTGGATGAACTGTATAAGAACGCAGGACTTGCGCTATCCTATAATATAATAGAGTTCCCGGTAAACTACACCGTCGAAAATCTAACATCCGATGCAAGGAATTGTATAGATTTCGTTAACTCCACTAGAGGATTTGCACAGTGTCAGCTTTACATCGGGAACCTAAAATATGGACCGATATCTTTAGTTACTTTCCCAGGGAATAACGCATTATACACTGTGAAAGGAGCTGTGTTCTATAATGGAAATGTGTATGCCAAAGAAAACTCAACATATCTAATGTCAGATGTGTCGTCCAATAGCACACATTACAAAAAAGGTATAATGTTTGTGTATGAAAATATAGCTACGTTTTACATACCAAGCGAATTAATGTCTACGTTTTACGGTACAGAGATGTTTTTGCCTCCTCCTTTTTCAAAGAATGTAACAGATAGTTACGGTGAAGCCAGAGTAATAGGTTTAAAATAAACCAAAGGAAGCTCGATCCCTCGTCAATTAATCCTCTATCCTAAACTTATACTTTGTTCTCCTACGTTCCACGCCAAAAGGCTTGAATATCTTTCCATTGCCTATGAAGAACTTTGAGAAGAATTCCACATATATAAGCCTAGCCCCTTGTATTCCTGCTTCGAATATCGCTATAGCGATATTGAAAAGCTGACCTAATACTAATATCATCCCGCCAACGAGTGCGAATGCGAACGATGCACTGACATCTGCAAGAAATATTTTGTCAACCACCTCTGCGAGTATCACAGATGCTAGTAGTATGCCTACCAGCCTCATATATGAAAGGATGTGACTTATAAGAGATGGTAATTCCATAAGCGCCTCAGAGCCCTCGCTCTTCAAGATCAGGATAACTCCTATTGGTAGTAGGATATACGAGACTACCGAAGATATACCGACAATGCTGGCTTTGCTGAGTACATTCAGTCCTAATATTACTATCCCTACTGCAGCAACTGCCCATCCAATACGACCTATCGCACCCTTCCTGTCACCTATATACATCTTGTTTATAACTCCTAATAAATATCCGAACTCAACCATCGCTACTCCTATCCAGCCAGAAATCAAAAGAAGTGTTGCCACACCGCTATCCACATTGAAAATAGGAGTGTAAGGCAACTTGAACCCGAAGAATTCACCGAAAATAAGCCCAAAGACTATAGCTACTATGGAGCCTATCATAACTGATTTAGACAGTATAAGCAATCCCCTATTGCTAAGTATAGTATGCACAAAGCGCGCCAACTTTTTTGGTATATGGCTATGTTTTGGTGGGTAGGTTATCCTATGCGCCAACCAGAAAAATGCGAGGAACATAAACAGTCCATACCCTATATCACCCACCATAAATCCAAAGAATATCGGAAATATGACTCCAAACAACATGGTGGGGTCTATCTCATTGCTTTTTGGTAAAGAATAGAATCGAATGAAAGACTCGAATAGCTTGAGTCTTCTTGGATTTTGCAGTTTGGTTGGGGCCAGTTCATCTGTCTTTATACGTTCGAAAACGAACTGGTTCTTGGTAGTTTTTGAGAACAGTCTTTTAATTTGGTTTATATGTCCATCCTCTATCCAGCCCTCCACGACTATAACCGACTCAGTCGAGCCGAATTTAGTGGCAACATTAAGTTTTTCAGTTTCTATCTCAAGCTGCTCCCTTATTGCACTTATAGTGTTATAATACTTATCAGACATAGAATTTAGCGCTCGGTTTACTTTATCCTGGCTGTCTTCTAGAGTTTTGAGCTCTGCCTCCGTATCTTTCAGTAGAGACTGCACTTTCCCGGTTAGCTGGGGTATACTAACGATACTTATACCTTTGCTCTTGCAGACCGCTGCGAATTCATCTCTCTTTGATTTTTTTACGCTTGCTATGGTGTTGCTGCCTATATTGTACAAGACATAATCTTTTAGGTATTCATTTATATCTGGGTTTTCCTTCCCCGTCTTGTCTACTCTAGTTATTATGAATGACGAGACGCTGCTATTCGAAAGTATCGATATGTCTTCCTTGAATCCCTCCAGCTTTCTTAGTATTTCAAGCCTATCAAGGAGCATCTTCCGCATAGACTTGTTGTGTTCATTGTTCTTTATCAGTTCTGACAGCTGTCTGTCTATTTTGAGCTTCTTTGCTTCAGACAGTAGGTGGCTCACGTCCTTAAATTCTACTTTTCCGACTGGTTTCCTGACAGGTAGCGCTTTCTCTATAGCTTTTATTCGCTGCAGCTCCCTGTTAAGATTCATGTATTCTTCGCCATTCTCCACCCCTTTGAGTGTGCTCTTGTCATATTCCCCTATAGGCTCGACGTGCATAGAAGCAGTGTCGTTTAGGATGTCCATTAATTCTTCATAGTTTTTCTTAGTCACGAATATTCTAATTTTCACTATTTTAGCTGGCCTGAACATATATTCACTGTTATTTTTCAGTTAAGACCTCCTCTAGTATCTTTAGAAGCTCTTCTTTGTCTATGCTTTTAATTTTGTTTATCTTTGAATCCATCTCTTTTAAAATAGCCTCTTTTTCTTTCTCCGCTTTTGCCTTCGCTTTGGATATAGAGGCTTCATAGTCTTCCTCTGCTTCTTTAGCAGCTTTAATCTCGTTCTGTTTAGCCTTTGACTCCGCTTCCTGCACCAATCTAGCTGCTCTTTCTTCTGCGTACTTTATGTTCTGACTTTTCTCGGTCTCCAACTGCTTTATTCTTTTCAGTATATTTATCTCGTCTGCCATATTAAGTGAAAAATCTATGATACTTTAGGTTTATCATAAACACATTTTGACTCCTAAATTACGCATCATAGCTCAGCCATTCTCTTTATGTACTTCAATGACACTATCCTGTCTCTTTCAAAGTCTTCGAGTTTTTGTCTTATGTAATTTACTTTGAAAGCAAGCCTCGGTATTATGTTATATTCTATAGTGTTTATCCTCATATTGAGTTTCTGGATGGTTAACAGTAGTTTTCTTAGAACTGCTTCGCGCTGTGATATATCTATTATTATTTTAAACAGTTCTAGATATGATATCTTAGCATCGCCTATCGCAATCGGCAAACTAAGTATAGTATCTATGAGCTCACTCTTCTTACCTTCTCCAAGATTTACCTGCGGTATAAAAACACCCATTACGTTGTTAGCGTCCAAGTCTAGTACCATCTGACTCTGCTCTTCTGCGACCAATTCAACGCCGGTCTTTCCCTCCAACATCTCAGCTATTTTTATGCTGTCCATCGCATTTTGCATTGCGCTCTTTATTTGATTTCTTGTCATTCTAATCTGCTTTACTATATCGAAGAAAGTGAAGATAAGCTTCTTCCGTTTCATTTTAAGTTGGTCTAAACCTCTTTCAGCGGTACGTATCCTAGCTTTCGTTTTTATTAGTTCCAGTCTAGTTGTCTTTATGCTGGATACCTCATTGCGTCCACTTGCCATACTTCTCCATCTCCTCGCTTTTCAATCTTTTCATCTCCGACTTGTCTAGATACGAAAGTAGCTCCCAACCTATGGATAATGTATCTGTTATGCTCCTATTCTGTTCATATCCTTGATTTACGAATTCTCTTTCAAACTTATCAGAGAATTCAACAAGTTTTTTATCGCTGCTTGACAGTGCCCCTTCTCCGACTACTTCAGACAGACTTCTAAGATCCTTACCGGCTGCATAAGCCGCAAAAAGCTGGTTTGCCAGGTTTCTGTGGTCTTCTCTAGTCTTGTTTGCACCTATACCTTGATTCATCAACCTAGACAAGGAGGATAGAACGTCTATATTAGGGACTATACCCTTTTTCTCTAAATCTCTGTTCATAACCACTTGTCCTTCAGTTATATAACCTGTTAGATCCGGTATCGGATGGGTTATATCATCCCCTGGCATTGTGAGTATAGGTAATAGCGTAATCGATCCTTTCTTCTCCTTTATCTTTCCCGCTCTTTCGAATATACTAGCAAGATCTGTATACATGTACCCTGGGTATCCCCTTCTGCTAGGGATTTCTTCCCTTGCGGCTGATATCTCCTTAAGTGCCTCACAGTAATTGGTCATGTCGACTAATACAACTAGCACTTCCATACCTTTATCATAGGCAAGGTATTCTGCGGCTGTTAACGCTACCCTCGGGAGCATTATTCTCTCCACAGAAGGGCTCGATGAAAGATTCAGGAAAACGACTGTCCTATCCAATGCACCAGAGCTCTCCAGTTCATCTTTAAAAAAGTTTGCGGATTCGCTGGTTATACCTATGCCACCGAACACGACCGCGAATCTCTCATTATCGTTCAGAACCTTAGCCTGTTTGACTATCTGCATTGCTAATTGATTGTGCTTCATACCGGACCCAGAAAATATAGGCAGCTTTTGCCCTCTCACCAATGAATTCATCCCGTCTATTGATGATATGCCGGTTTGTATAAATTCTGAAGGCTCCTCTCTTGCATATGGGTTTATGGGTGCTCCATTGATGTCTCTTTCTTCGCCTCCGTAAACTGCAGGCCCTCCATCTATAGGCTCGCCAAGACCATTGAACATTCTCCCTAGCATTTTATCACTTACGCTAAACTTAGCGGTTTCTCCAGTAAGCCTAACACTTGTAGATCCTATATTCATACCAGAAGTGCTACCAAAGGATTGGATTACAGTAAACCTATCACTAGCATCCAAAACCTGCCCGCTCACGATATCTCCATTGTCCAGCTTTATCTCCACCATCTCATTGTACGCTGGTGCTTTAACATTCTCTAAAAAGAGCAGTATATTCGTTACCTTAGTTATACTCTTGTAATAAATGTCACTCATTTTTAACCACCGTATTATTTTTAATTTCTTCAAGAGCTACTTCGAAATCTCTTCTTACTGAATCAAGTTTATCATCGGTAATATATTTCATCTTTGCAAGCACATCCTTAGCACGCACACTGGAAAATACGCTTATTGGGATCTGATTGCTTACACAAGACTTCTCTAAACTATATAGTTCGTTTATTGAACTGAGTATTTGGTATTGCTTCTTTATTGAGGAGAAGGCGTCTACCTGGTCAAATGCGTTCTGTTGCAGAAAGTCTTCTTTTATTATCTTTGCTATATCCAATATCATCTTATCTTCATCAGGGAGCGCATCATACCCAACTAACTGGACTATCTCGTTTATCTCCGCTTCTCTAGCAAGAACCGTCATAAGCTCTTTTTTCAGTTCTGGCCAGTCCCTCGCTATATTATCCTTATACCAAGGAGTAAGATCATCCTCATAAAGTGAATAGCTATTGAGCCAATTTATTGCGGGGAAGTGTCTTGCGTTAGCCAGAGCTGAATCGAGCGCCCAGAACACCCTAGTTACTCTAAGCGTAGACTGGGAAACCGGCTCAGAAATGTCTCCTCCTGCGGGGGAAACTGCGCCTATCAAAGTCAATGAACCTGTGTCTCCCCCTAAAGTTCTTACTCTACCTGCTCTCTCATAGAAATCGGCTATCCTGGAACTTAGATACGCCGGGTACCCTTCTTCACCAGGCATTTCTTCAAGTCTTCCAGATAGTTCTCTCAGCGCTTCTGCCCATCTTGACGTGCTATCTGCCATAAGCGCTACATTGTAACCCATATCTCTATAATACTCTGCCATCGCTGCTCCTGTGTATATGCTAGCCTCTCTGGCAGCTACTGGCATATTAGACGTATTCGCTATCAGTATTGTTCTATCCATTAACGATTTTCCACTTTTTGGATCCTTTAATTTTGGCAACGTAGTCAACATCTCTGTCATCTCATTGCCACGTTCCCCACATCCAACATAGACTATTATATCCGCATCTGACCATTCCGCAAGAGAATGTTGTGTAACGGTTTTACCGGATCCGAATGGGCCTGGAATGGCAGCTGTGCCTCCTTTTGCTATTGGAAAGAAAGAATCTAGGACCCTTTGTCCGGTGATCAATGGTATCTCAGGTGGAAGTTTCTCTTTTACTGGGCGAAATAACCTTACGGGCCATTCTTGAAGCATTATTATATCAACATCTCCTGTCTTATCAGCAATTACAGCTATCTTTTGGTTTATTGTAAACTCACCTTCTTCTATAAACTTTAATTCTCCGCTTAATTGCAATGGAACCATCACCCTATGTTTTATAAGCGAGGTCTCCTGAACTTCACCTATTACTTGACCTCCTTTTACAATGCTTCCTTTTTTTACTGATGGAATGAATTTCCATTTCTTCGTAGTATCTAGTGGCTCCGCATCAACGCCTTTCGCCATGAAATCACCGCTCTGTGCCATTATTTTTTCAAGTGGCCTCTGTATACCATCGAATATAGAACCTAACAGACCAGGGGCTAGCTTAACAGACAATTGCGTATGCGTATTCACGACCCTATCACCGACCCTTAGTCCTGTTGTATCTTCATACACCTGTATCACTGCTTTGTCATTCTGTAACCTGACTATTTCTCCTACTAATCCTGAAAGCCCCACTCTGACCATGTCATTCATCTTTGGAGTGTCCACATGTGTGGCTTCTACGACTGCCCCTGATACCTTTGTTATTATTCCTTCCATATATCTACACTTAACACTCTGCGTGCGAGGTCTTTTAGAGATTCTTCTTTTGTTTCTGCCTTCAAACTAGGCATAAATAACACTATCGGTTTTAGAGAATTCTCAACATGGTATAAAGTCTTTGCATCTAGACTATCTTTTATGTCGTCTGAAACCAGTAGTAGTTCGTAATTACTGTTGGAAACGAGTTCTTTCAGTTTAAGCGCAGCTTCTCTGCCAGTTAAAAAGAAAACATCCTTTATCCCTAAGAGCTTAAACCCAAGAGCGTAGTCTCTTTCACCTATAACAGCTATTGCACTAGATTTCATATATCAACATAGTTTGTCATCCTTATAAGTTCTGCTTTCGTATCTGATATGTTATTGTAAACTTTAAACCATATCGCTAGAAGCTCCTTACGCTCTATTTCCGCTCTTATGATATAGTACAAGATATAATCTAAAGACATCATATTGCTCTTTAGTATCGGGAGATACTTCCTATATAGATCGCCGAGCATCCCGGTGCTTATGAAACTTAATAGTCTTGATTCCTGATATATCTTTATTGCAGCCGATACATTGTATGGGATCTTGGACCCCCACTCTGATGCTGAGGAAGTAAGTATTGAGTTCACAACGTCTTTAGACAAGTCGCCCCCTTCAGCGAATTGCAAACCATCATTGACTTGGTTTTCTCTAAACCGTATAGCTGTAGTTATATTTCTTATGTCAATGAGTTCCTTAAAGAACCTGTATAGCACCCCTTCATCGCCGTTGTAAAACCTGAACTTCTCTAATAAGTTTTCATAATATGCTATCTCTACCCTAAGAAGCGCCTTGTCTATATCGGCAAGTCCTTTTATGGAGTTTATGGCCTCCATCAGTTTTGTGCCGTACCAGTACTTAGATGCGGATTCTATAACGTCCTCGACGCTTTTCTGGGCTATCATATTCGCATAATCCTCCTTTGTTATAAATCCGCTGTATGTACTCACAGGCATGGTCCTATCTATAACTAAGAAAGCATCTGTGCTGCCGACGTCGAAGTGTCTTACTTTTGAGTATAGGATAAGACGTATGTTCTCTATGTCCCATTTACTTAGGTAAGCCTCTAAAACAGGGCGGGACCCAGTCGGTATAAGTTTTACTGCATTTCTAACATTCTTCATCATGTGAGAGTTGATTATAGCCTCCACTAATTCTGGCTCCTTGTACTGAGTATACAGGTCTGTTATCTCTTCTTTGTAGGAGGTATTACTAAGCGCTGGTACAAAGTCTTCTTTCCCCCTTCTGTACATATCGTCAAAATCGTCTTTTTTGAGAAAATCTTGGGATAAAGCCTTCAATCGACCAGAGACGCCTATGTACGTTGAATCCATATGATTAGCCTGATATACACTCAGATATCCTCTCTATCAACACTGACTTTTTGCGACGTAACATCTCTTCTAAGGAAAAATCGACCACCAAGAGCCCGTCTTTCGATGACCCCTTCACACCCCCTATAAATTCGTTATCTGCGGCTACAATCCTTAATTTTGGTAGCTTTTCTTGTACTATTTTTACGTCTCTTTGGTTTACATAAAACACAGAATCTGGGTTTAATTCCTTGGACGCTTTCTCTATCAGTTCGAATAGAAGCTTCTTATATTGTTCTTTAGCCACGAACTCTACAATGACAGTCTGCAAGGACTTGTATGCATCTGTTAGCTTGCTCTCCATAATCGTATTGTAGCGTTTTTCTGCATCTGCCTTTGCTGCGTTCACCTCTGTATCCAATAACAAATCTGCCTCATGCTTTATTTTGTCATGGCTGTCAGATCTTATCTTTTCCACCTTTTTTGTGGAGTCAGCTAGGGCGGTGTAATACTTCTTCTTTGCTTCTGACAGAATATTCCGGATACTTTCTTTCTCTTCTTGTCTTATATGTTTTTCTATTTCTTCTAGACCCATAAACCAGATAACCTAAAGTATCTGCAACAAAAGAATTAGACCCAAAACAAAACCTATAATCCACAGAGTTTCTGGTATAACAAAGAAGAATAGGACCTGTCCAAATTTCTCTGGTCTTTCTGCTATCACACCCATACCCGCTGCGCCTATTCCTTGCTGCGCTAGACCAGTACCTATAAGACCACCGGCTATAGCTATTGCAGCTGCGATTGCATATAATGGGTCTGCTGTAACTGCCATTATGATTAAACTTATTTAACATATATAAACCTTTGTACATAGGGTATGTCTTTAAAAAATTCATAGTAATTTGGTTTATAATAAACTAACCTAAGCATTATTTTCTTGTGAAACGCTAGTTTGTATGACTTGCGGGCACCCCGTTACAGCATCCATAAAGAGTAGGTAATACTTTTAGTAATAAAATTATGGCTTGCAAGTTTTATGCACTAGTGATGGTTATATTATAAACACTATAATCCACACATATTTTAATGATTAACATGTTTTATCTTACTTGTCAACTAATAAGTTGTAAATTTTACGGATTAAAAGTATTTAAGCTAGAATGAGTCTATACTTCTTACTATATGAAAATCAAAGATTTGGACGCTAAAATCCTGTTTGAACTAAAGGCAGGAGAAAGCCCAGAAACTATAGCCCAGAAGCTTAAACTGCCAAAATCGACGATGTATTACCATTTTGGTAAACTCAAGAAGCTTGGGTTTATCAGGGGCGTAAAGGTAACTATAGATTACGAGCAATTAAAAGACACGAAAGAAGCTTTTATCCTAGTTTCGCTGAGTAAAACGGATGTCAAATCCCTCCAAGAGTTCGAGGACTACATAAAAAATACCAAGTTATTATCAGATGCATATGCAGTTGGGGGGGATTGGGACTATTTATTGGTCGTACATGGAAAAGAGGAAGATGTAACTAGATTTTTGATGAATTATGTGCAGACTTTGCCTAACGTTGTAAAAACCCATTCCTTATTCGTTCTTAAACACATCGAATTATGATAGATTATGACAAGTCTAATAGACAGATATAAGGAAACGCTTAAAGAGCAGGGGGTCCGAAAGTCTGTCCCTGCTTATAAAATCAAAAAGGACAAAACAACACTTTTCTTGCTGATAGTAGTGCTAGCAGTTGGGTTACCGCTGTATCTCCTAATATTCCAGAATTATTCTTCCTGCACTGTTTATGACAACGGCTTGTTGTCAGTTGAAGGGTCCATAGGAGCACCGTTCAACTTGTATATTAACTGTGGTGTAAACACACTGATGTATTCTATAGCAGCAGCCTTATTCATAGCAATAATGGTATTTCTTATTCTAAAAGCCCTAAAGTATAGACGAATAGGTTGAAGTATAAAATAGCATTTTAAGGGTAGCTTAGTTACCCTTAAAAGGTATACAAATTGATTTAAAAACTGGGAAAGCGTTTAATTAAAATGGCAAAACAGTTCAAGGCAAATAAGTGGGGCGTATTCGCCCTTGAGTTCATTGGAGCCGTAATATTCTTATGGCTCGTATTTGCTGTGTTGAACGGAAATGCCTACGAAAACTCTGCATGGAGTGGCGCCGGCTTATGGCTTCCACTGCTCTATACTGCAGCTATAGTAAGTGCGATAGCACTGTTCTTCGTAAGCTTCACCTCCGTATGGAAATACGGTGAGATAGCTACAAAGACAGGGGTGCCTATGTCGATGATGGTCAGCCTTATCGCTGGCTTTACGACCTTGGCCCTTACAGTGGGATCGACTACATATATGATAGCCGCTTTAGTAGCGTTTATCATATCCTTCGTAGGAACTGAGTTCCAACACGCAGAATGAACAAACAGACCAAACCTTTATTTTTTTGGGCCTTTATGGCCCTTTATTTTTAAGATAGCATCTCTCTCTTCTTACTTATACAGACAACTTTAAGAATGTGTACATGCTACATGACTACTTTTTTGATCCCTAGAAATAATGGGGGATAGATACTATCGCTGGGAAATTGGACTTCTTTGTGTTTACTATTGCAGAACAAGGGGCATGTATTTGGTTTGTAGCTTATTGCAGGCGGTCTATAATCGAATTATGCAACGGCCCCTCCTCTTACCATAATTTTAGATGTCTGGATAAATCTATTTTTTTGTAATTTATGCCGTCCTCCTTAATGTTTTCTGATATATCTTCCAAAAAAGCGCAATTGATAAAAGCAACTACTGGGGTATCGTATTTTTTATCAACCTGCTTTTTAATTTCATTGGATAAATATTCTGATAAATAAGGTTTTATATCACCTACCAATTTAGCCATTTCATAACCTATTTCCATACCCGTCTTAGCAGTCTCTAACAATAATTTATACATTTCATCTTCATTTTTGAAATGATAGCTAGCAATGCTCTTCATGATTTTTTCAGAATTATTGATATGCCCCGAGATTTTTTCAGCAATATCCGAATCTTCGATTAGTTCGTTCATTGTTAGTGGATTTACTTTAATTACTTCAGCACCGATTTTATTTGCTTCATTATATATCAAAGGAGTTACTTCTTTATACTCTATTCTTATCCCGTCTTTGTCCTTATTTAATTTAGGGTCACCGATCACTTTTTCTCCTTCTCTATAAATATCTCGCAAAACAACTTTTGGTTTGTATTTATTTAATATTTTTACCTCTTCTTTGCCCTGGTTTTTGTTGTAACCTCCCATCATTGAATCACCAACTAAAATAAGATCTAATTTCTTTTCCATTTTCACTACCTCCCATTCATCACCTTTATTTTTCCTAAAGGTGAATTTTATTGTTTTGTGTTAAGCGGCTTTCACTGCTTCCCGTCTACTTTTCTCACCATCCATCGCGCCCCAAAATCTATCAGAAACCACCTGCTCCCACGGATTGTTTCCCGGAACTATATTTTCGCTGTAACCAAACACGCTAACAATAGTTTTTCCCATAATTTATTCCACCACTTTTCAATAGTTATGAATTTAACTTATATAAATACTTTTCGTAAGTAAGAGGCTGTTGCATGATTCGATTGCGGACAGACTCTGACCAAAGCTATTTATTTACTCTGTCTTCCTTAGATAAAACTAAAAGTGGAATAAATTTACGGGCACTTCTGATTTAAAAAATTCTATTGCTTGCTGCGTTTAGATTATTGGTCAATGGCTCTTTTTTTAGCAGGCACGTATTGTGGGGTTTCATATATACTTAAAAATACTGTTTTCCCACTGTCTATCGCAAGTTTAAGCTTGTTATCGGCCCATTCTGAATCTCCTATCTTATGATGATAATAAAAGATAGCGTCGCAGTCTTTTAGCCATTCACTATCTGCTTTTATATAATATTCATATGAAAGTGTTTTCTTACCATATAGGTGTATGAAGTGGGTTAGATGCGGGATATAAATCAGGTGCCCTTTATCTGCCACAGCTATTCCAAAGTCTATCGCATTTACAGTGTTTTCATGTGCAACTCTTGCAGCATCGTGCGTGCTTGCGTTATTCGGTGTGTATGGGCCCGCAATGTATATCTTTAAAGGGTGATCTATCTGATTTTCAATGTTGTTCTGCCTTTGAATACCCATATAGATAGTACGTTCAAATAATATGTCAACCAATGTTTTCTGTGCTTTTTCATTGTTTCCTTTCCCAATTTGTTCGGAAAGAAGTTCTAGCATACTTTGCTTTTTTAAAAAATTATATAGGCTTTCCATATATTCTTAAGATACATACTTGAATTTAAATCTACCGTCGTGTTTAGTTCAAACATAAAGTAGCTAGATATGCTATCAGCAAAAGCAGTACCTCCGAAAGTTCCATACAAAAGCATATTGGATTCTGTCAGCCCGTCAATCCCATCAACAGATTCAACGAAGTCCTCCATGATAGATATAGAAACCGTCAAATTTAAAGACTTTAATTTTAGGATAAAGGCGCCTCAGAAAGTTTGGCGTGGCTGCACGTATAGATTATTCTCTGCCGAGCCTTTTGTTTATGGTCCTCTTCAGAAGAAGCGAATTCAGCACGACGCTGACCGAACTCATTCCCATCGCTGCCGCTGCAAGTATTGGCAGGAACGAATATATGCCTAAGCCGAAAAGCGGAACGACGGCCCCGCCGGCTATCGGCATCAGGGCTGCATTATACCCTATCGCCCAACCT
>JAJZLM010000013.1 GCA_021850635.1 Nanobdellota archaeon | reverse complement strand
TAAATCTCTTGCACAAAGTATAGTAAAGACATTAACAAATGAAACGCTTGGAGAAAATCTTAAACATAATGGTCCAAAAACCGCAAAAAAATTCACTTGGAAAAGAACAACAGATTTAATAGAAAGAATATACCTTAAAGAACTAAACAAAGAATAAAACATCTACTAAACTACTTTTCACAATAAGTGCGGGATTTATAGGCGCTAATTTTATCCGCTATCAGATATATCCTAAACTACAAAATAAGAGGGGTACTTTCGGAAGATAATAATTTTTAAACCCGAAAATCAATAAATTATAGTCAATGGAAAAAAAGACTACACCTTTTATAACAGTAATAATAGCTGCGTATAATAGAAAAGCTTTCCTGAAGGAAGCGATAGCTTCTGCGCTGGACCAGACACTTCCGCGATCAAAATATGAGATAGTGGTTATAAAGAACTTTAGGGATAAAGACATCGATTCGTACATAAAGAAGAACCACCTTAAAAGCGTGCTGTCTAACACTGCTAGTAATGGCGGATTCATAATCGACGCATTTAAAAAAAGCCGTGGCGATGTGATATGTTTTCTGGACGATGACGATAAATTTACTAGGGACAAGCTTCAGCATGTTTATGCAGAATTTGAGAATGACCCTAAACTGGTGTTTTACCACAACAATTACAAGGTTATAAATTATAGGGGCCGAATTATAGAATCAAGAAATGACAAGAATCGTTATGCTAACGTAAAGAAATCTAAATTTATAGAAGCTTCCTTCAACAACAGCTCTATATCGATAAGAAGGAACCTGCTGTCCAATAATATAAGTACATGGGAAAAAGCCAAACTTTCCATAGACACCCTGTCGCTGGCATTAGCGGTGAAGAACGGTGGAGGCATAAAATTCAGCAACGAAGAGCTGACCCTTTACAGAATACACGATAGCAATTCATCCCTGAAGAAGACCATGGAAGAGAGCCTTTCTGAATTTATAGATAGAAAGCAGGCGATAGAAAGGAGATTCTGTGAAGTATCCTCTCTATTCTGCAAAATAGTTATAGGTAGTGATTTTGAGAGCGAGTTCAAAAAGTTCTCCATAGAAGACAAACTCAAATATAAGATATACTCCGTGAAACGAGCAGAAAAAAAATGGCTGCCGACTCTAGGCGAATATCTGTGGCTGTCAAAATACTTGGATAGGAATTCCCTGATCCTTGTATTGATATCGATACTTCCTGTTTACTTTAGGAAAAAAGTGATAGCCCATATAATGCGGGTGCGCCATTCCGGAGTAGCTTCTATACAGGACAGGTAACAGTTATAAGCAAGACTGTATCATCAATAAGTGTATGAGAGTATTCATCCCGATAGGGCCCCACCCTCAGTACAGGGAGATAGTGGACTACCCCCCGAAAGGCGTAGAGTACGAAGTATACGGGAAAAGCGATCCCAAGGCTTATTACTCTAAAAGTAATCTGACAAAAAGAAAGGCCGCCAGATTAGTCACGAGGGTCTTGGCGATTCCTAGGATATTCTATTACAAGACCGATGCGGACCTGATATTTTCTACGCGTGGCATAACCCCTCTAAACAGGAAACCATGGGTAACAGAATTCGAACACCCCTATGCGTTCGTGGGGATGGACTATAATAACTGGGGATGGAGACAGAGGAGATTCGTAAAGTTCCTGATAAGCTCTAAGAACTGCAAGAGACTGATGCCGAATTCTTATGCTGCTATGATGGCCCTCAAAAATAGTTTCGACGCGTCGCGTATAGACAGTAAACTGGAAGTGGTCAAGCTCGCCGTACACTACAAGAAGATTAAGAGAATAAAGCACGACAAAGTCACTCTTCTCACCATAGGAAACGACGACGTTTACGGGAGGGGATTCAACATAATAAAGGATGCTTTCCCAGAATTGAAACGCAAGTACGACATAGAATGGACCATAAAGACGAACCAGCAGTTCCATCCAAAGGATAACGCTTTCATCGAACGCTATGGGGTAAAAGTTGTAAGGGGGATATTATCCGACAAGGAGATGGATGAGTTATTCGGTAGGAGTGACATATACGTGTTTCAGTCTCCCGGCGAAACGAACTCGATAGCCATGTATGAGGCAATGAGAGCGGGTCTACCGGTGGTATCCACTGACGCTTTCGCCTTCCCAGAGAAAGTCATCCCTGGATATAACGGCTTCATGGTGCACACCCCCCACGTATTCTGGAGAAAGGATTTCTTAAGGGATTCGAAGCATGACATAGACTATTCAAGATACCACAACAGAAAGCTCTCGGACGAGCTGTACGGATACGTGGAGTATCTAGTAAAACACAGGAAAGAGCGCTTGAAGATGGGTAAAAACGCAGAACTAACCATAAAGAACGGACCCCTGTCTGTGCAGGTAAGGAACGAAAAACTCAGGGAAATATTCGAAAGCGCCATAAAAAGATAGCACTATTTAAACTATGTGCGATTAGATTTTTGGTATGCAGCCTAATGTGCTAATACTGTTGTGTGATACCTTAAGAAAGGACGTGCTGGGCCTGTATAGAGGAGATGCAAGGACTCCAAACCTAAGGAAGTTAGCCAGCGAGTCGATGGTGTACGAAAATACAATAGCTCCGTCTCCCTGGACCTACCCATCCCACGTATCTCTATTCACAGGTATGTATCCTAGCGAACACGGAATACACGAGACCGATACCGTAAAACTGCTTGGTATAACGAAATACCACCGCGCGCTCAAGGCACAGAGGCTTGCAGAATACTTCTCCAGCTTAGGCTATGACACGGACGCGATATCTACCAATATAATGGTTTCGCCTTTCACGGCTTTCGATACAGGTTTCCATTCGTTCGTCAGCTTAAATCCAGCACCCTCGGCAAGCGAGGAATGGGTGAGCGAAGTCTTTTCAAAGGCAAGAAAGCTAGGCTCCAGCCCAGGGGAGATAATGCTATCACTCCTGAAAAAAGGTGCTTTCAGCGAGCTGTACAAGTATTCGATAGCCTGGAGAAAGGCCAAGCGTGTGGAAAAAGACACAAACTACCCTCTGGATAAAGGCGCAAAGACAATAAGCGATATTATAACCAACGGAAAGCTTGGAGACAAGTTTTTCAAGTTCGTAAACATGGTAGAGATGCACGAGCCTTATAAAGGATACAAACCGAAGGAGACATGGGACAATTTTACCGGTATACAGCCGATAAGAAGTTCTAAAATCGCTTATCTAAGAAAGCAGTACGCTCTGGAGGCGGAATACTTAGACCGCAGGATAGGTGGGATTATCAGCGCGCTAAAGCGCAGAGGAGCGTACGACAACACGATGATAATAATAACATCAGACCATGGGCAGGCGTTCAACGAGCACGGATACATGTATCACAACACTTATTTATACGACGAAATAATCAGGATACCCCTAATAATAAAGTATCCGAACAGCAGAAAATTCTGGAAAAAAAGTGGCTATCAAAGCCTTGTCAACTTGCACGACACGATAAAAAACATAACAGAAGGAGGAAACGATGACGGCCTGACCACTGACACCGCATTTTCAGAAGCGTACGGGGATGTTACCATCCTGCCTGGAGGCTACAAGGACCGCGAAGACTACGTGAAAAGGAAATACGAAAAGACAAGGAAAGCGGTTTATAAGGGTAGATTCAAGTTGACTGTCAACGGCACAGAAGGCACGATAGAGGAATTCCTTGAAAACGGCAGAAAAAGAGACCCTTCCCACAACAATAAGGTGGTAAAAGAACTTATCAATGAAATCAGAGGACTGGCAAAAAAAGAAGATTTCAGTTTGCCTGAGGTTTGAAGCTGCCTTCAATAAATGAGCGTCATATCTCTTGGATTTTCATCTTTATGTCCTTCTTTTCCTTGAGATCCCTTATAGTTACCTCACCGTTCGCCAGGTCTTTATTCCCGACTATCACGGCGTATCTTATCCTCTTTGAATTGCAGTAGTCGAGTCCTTTTGACAACGAAGCTGCATCGAGCAGTAAGTCGGTTATCTGTCCCTTGTTTCTCAGCCTCATCGTGACTTCTATAGCCTTGTCGGAGTTATCAATGTTTATGACGCAGTAACTGCCCGCAAAATCGTCCGTTATCCTGTTTTTTAGTATCTCCATTACTCTCTCAAAGCCTATAGCGCATCCGACGACCGGGATGGTAGCTCCAAATTTGGAGCTGAGCTTATCGTATCTGCCTCCTCCTGCTATTGATCCCTTATATTCCGATGAATCGACAATGAACTCGAATATATTTCCGTCGTAGTAATCCAGACCCCTGACGAGCGCATTGTCCACTACCGTGTTCTTTATTCCGTATAGATCAAGGTAGTTGATCAGTTCGCGTATTTCGGCGTTGCCGTCGCTTTTTAATGGGAGATTGCCTTCTATAAAATTCTTGATACCGTCGGTCTGCTCCTTCTCGAGGAACTCCGATAGCGCTTTGACAACGGAGTCTATGCCGTTCTTGTCTACTTTATCCAGCTCTTTCAGTACTTTATATCCGTTTTCCACAGAAATCTTCAAGGTATCCAGCAGTGTCTGCAGGACTTTCCTATTGTTTATATGTATGGTATAACCACTGATCCCTACTCTTTTCAGCGCATAGTCTATACACGCTATTATTTCTGCGTCGCTGGAAATGCTCGAAGAGCCGTAGATGTCTACGTCCGCTTGCAGGAATTCCCTGTACCTTCCCTTGGCGACGTCCTCATACCTCCACACGTTGCCTATCCCGTATGCCTTCAGTGGTTTCTGTATGGACCTGTCCTCAGCGACCACTCTCATCCTGGATACTGTGTGCTCGGGTCTTAGAGCCAGTTTCTCACCTTTTTTGTCCTCGAACGAGTACATCTGATTTTCTATCTCGGGTCCTGATTTCTCTGTAAAAAGCGAAAGATACTCCAGGACTGGCGTTTCTATCGGTTCGAAGCCGAAAAGCTCGTATGATTCTCTTATCTTCTTTATAGTCTCCTGTCTAAGCACCGCTTCTTTACCGGTGAAATCTCTGACGCCTTTCACTCTATCTGTCATATTTTTATGAGGATATCATGTAATTTATGCATTATAGTCACATATCTGCCCTGCCTTCATAATAGAAAGACAGTCTAAACACATCGGTCAGCGAAGTTAATACAGGGTAAGCCATAATCTCTATAAGTTTTTATTTACATGTTATCTTAATGGATAATCTGCCCGGATCGCGTAACCTGGCATCGCGCAAGATTGGAACTCTTGTTGGGGAAACCCTTTGCCGGTTCAAATCCGGCTCCGGGCGCTTGTATCCAACAGTAACATAAAGAATATTTATACTGGAAGAAACATTAGCGTTGTTGAGCGGAGGGAAAATCGGGATAGCCGGTGAACTAGTATCATGATAACTTACAGCGAATTCATAAGAATAAGAAGACAAGAGCAGGAAGATGGGAGGATGCTCACCAAACTTACCAATGAAACACTCGACGAAATGAAGGATTACATCGCAATAAACAAAAAATCGCTGGAAGAAGCCAAAAAGATGGGGGACTCGAAGCGTGAAGAGGAGATAACTACACAGATAAACAATGCGATAAACACCCTAGACCAGATAATAACCATAAGGATGAATAAACTGTCCAATATGGCTATACTCGGAACAAAGATAGACCAGGCAAGAAACAATATGACTTCTGAGGAGATAGTGCTGTTCGATGAGATAGTCAAGATAGTTAGCGAGCACAAGAAGAACATAATATCAGAAGTAAAGAACGTATCCGCAAAGGAACTCAAAGTGGAGGAAGAGAATTCTGATGTAGATAAAATAGTGATAAAGATAACTGCAGACGTGCCGCGATTCATATGGAGAAACAACAAATCTTACGGTCCTTTCAACTTCCCCAACGTAATCGAGATAGACAAGGAAGTCGCCGAGATACTGATAAAAGGCGGTAAAGCAGTGAGTGCCTGATGCTAATAAAAAAAGACAAAATAGAAGAGAGAGACTACCAAAAAAACATATTCGAAAGCGCTAAGGACGTCAACACACTGGTAGTCCTGCCAACGGGTCTTGGAAAAACTATAATAAGCGTCCTAATGTCTGATTACCGCATAAGCAAGTTCAGCGGATCAAAAGTATTGTTCCTAGCGCCAACGAAGCCGTTGGTAAATCAACACTACAAAACTTTCTTCTCGCTGATGGACGCGGTGATGAACCATGTCAGCGGCGATATCAAGAAGGAGGACAGAAAAAAGATATACGAGACTTCACAGATTATATTCGCGACTCCGCAGACTATAGAGAACGACATGGAGAACGGGACGGTGGACTTCTCAGATTTCAGCCTACTGGTAGTGGACGAAGCGCACCACACCATAGGGAACTACTCGTACGTCAAGATAGCCCAGAGATTCACGGCTTACTCAAAACACCCTCTTATCCTAGGACTTACCGCCTCACCTGCATCGGATAGAGAAAAGATAAGGCTGATATGCAACAACCTGGACATAAAGAACATAGAGATACGGAGTGAAGATGATCCCGATGTAAAACCTTACATAAAGGCTAAACTGATACAGGAGATACGGCTGCCCCTCCCTAAGGAGATACTTGAGATATCCTCCGGGCTAAAAAACATTATAGTAGAGCAGATAGCTTCTCTCCAAAATTTAGGACTTATGAAAAACGTGCCTGTAAGCAGGATAAATAGGGTGACTATACTTATGCTTCAAAAGAGCCTGCAGAAGAGGATGTTCGCTGGAGCCCGCAACGGTTATACTATAAGAGGGATAATAGCCACGTCGAAGATCCTCAAGCTTTACCACGCCCTTAACCTGATATCTACTCAAAGCGTAGAATCTTTCAGTAAGTTTGCAGGCAAGATAATAAAACAAGGCACGGCAAAGACGGACAAAGAGCTGGCAAAAACGCCTGAGTTCGTGGACCTATACGAACGCGCCTCTAAGCTCCTGGATGAGGGAATAGAACACCCTAAGATCGCAGAGACTATAAGGATACTGAAAGAATACCTTAACAAAGATAAACGAGCCATAATTTTCACCCAGTACAGGGACAGCGTAGACACGATATATTCTCACCTCCTTAAGATCGAGGGCATAAGACCTGTAAAGTTCATAGGGCAAGGGAAAGGGGGACTGTCACAGAAGGACCAGATAAACATAATAAAGGATTTTGAAGCCGGTGTAAACAACGTTCTGGTCTCCACCAGTGTGAGCGAAGAAGGTATGTCCATACGCGGTGCCGACGTTGCAATATTCTACGAGACCATACCGAGCGGTATCCGCGCAATACAGAGGCGTGGGCGCGTAGGAAGATTCGGCGCTGGAAGGATATTCATACTTATAGCGGAAGACACAAACGATGAAGGATACTATTGGGTGGCTAAAAAAAGGGAAAGCAGTATGAAAAAGATAATAAAGGACATAAAAGCCAACCCAGAATCGCTAAGGAACGACGGTACTCTGAAAGGTTTCGTTAGGTGATCAGCCGCACGGCAACGTTAGCGAAAACCCTCCTCCAGCGGTGTAATAATACCCGCCCGTCGATGAGTTCGCTCCGGTTGTGTTGCAAGTGAACATAACCAGTCCTTTTGGAAGAGTCACGTTGACAGCGTAAGTGTTCTCCCCTGCTATATAGCTTCCGATCTTTCCCGTTATATTGTCATACACCGAATATCCTAGACCTGGGCTACCGCTGGATGCCGTCACCGAGTAAATGCACTTCCCAGGTATGCTGTAGTTCACATAAGTTATAGAGCATGTAGCGGGAGAAGTTGTAAGCCTAGGCACTCCAGCTCCTAACCCGAACAGAGAAAAGTAGAATATTGCGCTTATTATTATAAGAGCGATGGAAACGAACACTACCAGCAATATGATGGTCTTGGTCTCATCCGCAGTAGTGCCTTTTTTGTTCATTGTGTCACCACGCATACATATATCTGGTTCCTACCCAAGAAATTGCTATTTGTTAGCCCGAGTTCTGAAGGCGCCTGAGTTATCGCATCGAAGAGCGAATTTGCGCATTGTGAGAGCCCTGTGGTCGTCAGAATAGCTGTAGATACATACTGTGTAGCGGTAGTCGCTATGTACTGGTTGCAGAAAGAGTTCGAAGAACATCTGCCATATAAATATCCTAATACCGCCGAACCGCCCAACCCTATCACTCCAGGATTGTTACCGTACGAAAGTTTTAACAGGGCGGGACCGTACGCTGCCAACGCTCTGGAACATTCGTACTGTATACCTCTGGTCGGGTAGTTGTTTAGAAACGCTTCCGGCGTGCATTCTGGGGGGAGATTTATCCACTGTGGTTGAAGCCTGCTGTTCGTGAAAGCGTTTAAGTATAGAATATACAGCTGCGCATGGCTTATGCTCTTTGTAGAGTTCGGAAGGACAAGACTGGATTCTCCGCTTGTCTGGTTCCTATAGCTGTATATCATGTTCACCCCTGGCGAAAGATAATCGAAATATGATATGTTGACGGTTGAATCGTTGTTCACCGGCTCTGACAGGGTACATGATGGAGGAGCCACGTAAGACTGAGTAGTCGAATCATAATTAACAGTGCACGTATAGGCATTGTCCGCACCTTTCACGCAGAAATTTGTGTAGGACTGCGTACAGCTACTGGCTTGGCCCGTGAGGTTTGTGCACTCCCCTACAGATGGGTTAAAAGAACATCCCTGCGAAGCCTGGCATAGGTATGCCCCCATCAAGTTAGCAGCTGTGTTGTCCGTAGTCGTACTCTCCAGAGGGAGCGTGGCCAACGAGTACCCGGAATATGTACCAACGTATCCAGACTGCTTCTTGCAGGAAAAATAATTGTCGCTGCTTGCTATGCATGTAGTCGGAGACTGCAGGTTGCAAGTGAACCCCTCTTGATAGTTCGGACAGGCCTGCTGTGCAGTATGGTTCACGCAACTTACCTGGGTGGTGAAAGCTGTGGACTGCATGTATTGGGTAAGATTGGATATAGTCAGGTTTTGTCCCACATTTATGTTTATCACACCGCAAAGGCCTGGGTTTTTATACAGCACGTCCAATCCTTCATTGGCTCCGTACTGATACCAACATTCTGCCAAGGAACTCAATGTTCCGGAGAATATCTGGGCGCTGCTCGACCCGGAGGAATATGTCTGCGTAGAAGGAGAACACCCTAAAAGAGGAGGTGTACCTATTGTCTGCGCTAGGCTGGAAGATATACAAAAGTACTGCGTGATGCAAAGTCCATTATAAAAGAAATTTGTCACCTGTGAACTTAGGTAACACGTGGAAGCGTCTGTGAAACCGAACCCAAAAAGGAGGAAATACGAGAAGACGAGGACTATTACGAAGATAAATATTACTGCGAGGACTATGAAAGCGAATTCTTCTCCAGCTGTCTCTGCCATACTTAATCAAAGTCATCTCCTTTTTTTATATTATATCAGCTCTTAGTTATACAGACAAAGACCCTGTCTTGCGATAATATCATGGTATTGAGCAACCTTCCGCAGAAATGCACGTAGTAATCACCGCATACTCCTATTTTGTTATAAGGCTGTGTGCTGACGCTGTTTACGTTAGTAAGTGAGCTCACCGTATTATAAGCTGAAGCCACACTCTGGTTCTTGTAAGAGCATTGGGTGTTGGATGAGTACGGCTGCTGGAACTGTGACGTGTATTCGCACTGGGCCTGGAAAGAAAGGGTGCAGTTGCCTCCGCTAGGAGGGTTTTTAGAGGGATAACCGAAGTACTCTATGATGTAAGTAGAGCCATTCAAAATCTCCTCTGAAGGGTCTACATAGGTTGCTGTTCCTCCACTTCCATTGGTTATCAGCACGATCTGCAAGTTATCTCCGCTGCTGGAATAGTTCTGATCTATGTAATTTATCAGACTGCCGTAGGTGTTTGATGTGCCCGTAGTAGCTGAATCGTAGATAACTCCAGAATAACACTCGAATACTCCTCCTATACTACTGCTGCTGAGTATCTCATCGCCTGCATTGGCATTCGCCCCCTGAAAAAGATTGAAACACGAGGCTGCTTTGGTATATATCTGTTGACTCAATGAAGATGCACCCTGCCCGTTTATATTCGACTGCTGCACGCAGGCTCCCTGCACTTCAGAGGACGCTTGAGTAGATTG
The DNA here is from genome assembly GCA_021850635.1 of Nanobdellota archaeon. GTDB lineage: Archaea > Nanobdellota > Nanobdellia > Parvarchaeales > Parvarchaeaceae > Parvarchaeum. The sequence continues at coordinate 16,557 of JAJZLM010000013.1, read as the reverse complement.
TATGAACGGGTTGGAGCCCAATATCGGCTGTACAAAATATGTTATTGGAAACAGGAAATTGTTTACGACGTTGTATTCTGCAAATGCGAAATAACACTTAAACCCAAAGGTGGTCGCACCTATAGATTCTATGAATGAAGTACTAAAAAGCAGCAAAACCACCCCAACCAGAACTACGATTATGATCTCTACCCACGTTAGCAGTATGCCCTGTGACATCAGACTCCTCCTCCGAATAGATTATAGAAAAACTGGAAAGGGGACGCAGCCGAGGAACTTGCGTAATATAATAAGTATATTATGAGAATGGCAACTATTGCAGAAGCCATCACTATAATCATCCACACTATCCTCCATTCCACTGCGGCTTTTTTGTTCATATCATTGACCTACACAAGGGGGACACCATGGCGCGTCTCCTTGTATGCACGTTGGGACATTAAGATTGCAGTCTTCTATGTTTGTAGAGTTATCAGCCACTATAGTACTTTGCGAGCAACTCATTAGCGCTGCTGTATTGGACGGGGATATCACCGCACAATTCTGCAGGACTTTAGCCGGTGGGTTAGCTATGCACGACTGCACTGCTTGCTGGTTACCTACCCCATTTACATAATTCAAGTAATAACACCAATTTGTTATGCAGGTCTGATTTGCGGTTGCCTGGTCGTAACAAGCATTGGTTAGGTAACACCTGAACAGCGGAGTCCCCTCAAGTTTATTCGGGTAACCATACCTAGCCTGAGTAAACTGGTTGTACAGAAGCCCGCCGTTGTTACTATCGCATCCGACTGGAAATATGGACGAGAAATTTTGGTAGAATATGAAAAAAAGGACTAGGGCTACAACCAAAGCGAACACTACCTCGAACCAAATGAACTCTTCGGCGCTGGCCATATAAATTATAAGAAGTTAACGGATTTAAGTATGACCCTGCGCTTCTAAAGATTCATCTTGCTGATTTATTGTCTGCAAGTATTGGGTCTTTCATCACTATCTCAAACCAGTCATACTGTCCGTTCTTTGCTACTAGATACGAGCCTAAGACCTGCATGTTTTTGTACACTCTAGACGCTCTAAACTCTGCTATCTTCTTTTTGCTTATGTCCAGATTGAAGTACAGCCCAGTCTTGCTTGGGCGTCTGGCATGAGTCGGCCTAGGTCTTCTATAACTGCCTTTTGCGACCCTAGTCCTAACGATTATGTAACCCTGTTTTGCTTTGTATCCCAGGCTCTTTGCTTTTGTGAGTTTAGTCGGCCTGTCTACTCTGACTGTGATAGGCTCTCTCTGTATCTTCAACAGGAATCCCCTGTCCTCATATATCTTCCTCTCATTCTCTCTTATGTACTTAAATGAACCCATAGAGGATAAGTATGCGATTTTGACTATAAATAGTTTAGCTTGCTGCCGACTGACTTTTATGCGGTATATTTATCCGGACACTGATCCGGTTATTTGTATATTCGGGTGCATTGAAGTGTTCGAAGGAGTGTAGACTATGTCCACGGACGCCGAATATGGCCCAGACAACGATACAGACAGATTGCACTCACCGAAACCTAGCGAAGGAATGTAACGGCTTGTGCAAAGGAAATTGCTCTGATTTATAGCTCCGTCAATAAAGTACACATGCGTTAAGTTTATGTTCTCGTTGAGGAGATTCTGGAATTTTATATAATAGATATGTATGTTACTATCATATCCCTGTCCAGTTATCCTGAGTCCATTGAAACCAGAAAAGGTAGTGTTCGGCGAAGAAGTAAATAGAGATGGATACAACAGAAAAAGGACTGCCAAAGCAGCAGCTATAAGTATCAGAGCTATGCTATACCCTAAAAGAAGTTCCAGGGTCGCCTGTCCCTTTACCATAATTCTTTTTTGTTATCAGAGATATTAATACGCTATAGCCTCTAGAGGGAGTTGAACCCTCGTCTCCTGCTTACGAAGCAGATGCTCTACCGCTGAGCTATAGAGGCATTTCGATGTTCGATTATATGCTATTCGCAGTCTGTGCTTTTAAATTATAATGGGATATTTATTTGGTCCATGAGAAAACTACACACGAAAGTTGCAGTAGTTCACTCAAAGCCTATCTTTTTACTTACTTGTTTCGCATAAAACGATTCGCTTACGATGTTATCTGCGACCTTGAAAGTTTTACCACAACTGAAGCATTTTACGGTCTTCGATGCATTGGTCCTTCGGAATTTACCACAGTGGGGGCACCTGACAATCCTATTTACCATATCAGTGCGAAACTATGTCCTGCGCGAGCCTCAGAAAAGCCTTGGCTGACTGGCTTTTTCTATTATAGAATACCATGGGTATGCCGTGTCTTAGCGCGTCTATAACGCCGCTGTCCTCTGGTATCTTCCACACCCTCTCAAAGGAGACTATCTTCCTTATCTCCTTGTCGCTCATAGTGCCCTTCACTTTAGGGTTTACTCTGTTAAGCACCAGTCCTTCTATAGAGATTGCGGAGTTTAGTCCGTCTTCCTCCAATTTCCCTGCTTCTAACATAGACGCTATCTCCGGCGCGGAAACTACCACCATATACACGCCTTCTATGAGCTTTATGAAATCTATATTGGAAGACGGTCTTGAATCAAGCACTATAAAATCATAGTTCTCTCCTATCCTTTTCAGGTGGTGAAACATGTTTATCAGTTTATACTTCGCTATAGCATCCCCTCTCTCTTTAAAGACTCTCGAAGGCAGGATGTCTAGGTTGGATTCGTCCGTCCTATATATCGCGTCTTTTACAGGAACAAGCCCGTTAAGAACGTCCTCTAAAGAATATTTGAACCCAACTAGACTGCAGTATACTGCGACGTGAGACGTCTCCAGATTAGTGTCCACTAGCAGCACTTTTTTACCCATCGAAGCTATGGCGGCTGCAAGATTTACAGACACCGTGGTCTTGCCTACCCCTCCTTTTGGGCTCACCACTGCGAGTATCTTTGCGGTCATATCAAATCGTACATAAATAAAGGAGAGTTACTACCATATATATTTGATTATGGAAGCTAAAAACGAATGCCATGTTTGCGGAAGAGAGATGTATTTCTACTCCGAATACTTGAAGAGCGGCTTGTGCGCAAAACACTTCGAAAAAATGCTCGTGAGACGAGTCAGGAGTGCGATCATATCCGAAGGATTTAGGGACAGAACGTTCAAGATCATCAAGAACGATTCCGCAGCATCGCGCTTCCTCGGGTTAGTTTTCATGGAAGATGATAAGAGCGACCTTACGCTGGACACCAACACAGTGGAAGACTTTTCAGCTGAAGTGCTTGAGTATTTTACGCTCGGGACCAAACCTCCTGCAAAAGTATCGCACGGCAATGTCTTTAACCCGCTTTATTTGACGTCCGAAAAGGAGATCATTGCATTCTTAAAGTTGAAAGGGGTAGAAGGACGTGAAAAGCATAGGAGCGAGATGGACGCGTATCTTCTCAGCATAGCCGAAACAGTTGAAAAAAGACGACCTGGAGCGATGATATCCTCTGTAAAAATAGGCAGAGAAATGGATATCATTTGATTATCCTTGTATAATATTTTTTCTGGGTGAAGCTACCCCAGCTGTATTTTCCCTCTTCAGAAACCGTCTCTACGGAAACCTCCCCTCTTTTTAGGGCTATTGAGAGATAGTGGTATACCAATCTTTTGGAAAGATAGGGGTATTTGGGTTTCAATATCGAGAACATCTGTGAGCCTGTAAGCTTTTTGCCAGATAGTTCGTTGAGCACATCGGTCATAAGGTCTTTGTTCAGTGGTTTTGGCGTATAGATCATTCTCCTCTGCAAGTCGGCGCTACATAGTTTATGGACATGCAAATGTAATCCAATATTTGCTGCTCCGCCGCAGCAAGACTGCTAAAACCGCCTATTTTGTAATACTGAGCATATAGTCCCCCAATGAAAAGCATCGGTATTCTATTCGACAGGGAAGTAAATATCTGTATAGAACCTGCTGGTGCAAACACGGAAGACGAGTTTTCGTTGTAAGCGGTTATGTTAAATTCATACGCACAGAAATATGGACCGTAATACCTCCCGTCTAGCCAAGATCCTGCGAAAGAGGAAGTGACGTTAATAAAAGCGTTCAGCTCCGTCTGACAGCTTGGGCAGTTGTTCCCATAGAATAATATCACCGTGGACTTGTTAATAGAACACAGGCCAGATATGTTCTGGAATGTCTGTTTGAAAGAATACAGATTGCTTACCGAATAGATTTCAAAGATAAAGTATATACTAAGACCCAAGAATACGGCTATAACAATGGAGTACACGTACACCGACCTCTTGGCTATCTTAACCCTGCTCATAGAAAGAGAACCCAGACTTGTTTGATGGTGTCCCTGCGCAATTATTCATGCTGCTGTTTATGCATATATTGAATATGCTCACGTTTAACCCGGAGTATATAGAATCGTAGGCAGCGCTTCCGAATCCGCTTATATCGGAGACAAGATTGAATATCGTGTTAGGGGTGCATGCTTTCTTCATAGGATAGACAAAAGAATGATATCTGAACGGCACATCCAAGTACAAAGGATCTACCTCGACGGTCCCATTTGGATAATCGAACACGTATTGAGGTATAGGCACCAAATCTATCAAGGACCTCAGCATAGTGCTCTTGTTGTCAGCTGTAGAATTTATAATCGCAGTGTCGTTGAAAACCGGATAGAAGAAGGAGGAATTTGCAAAGCTGGAATTCTCCACGAACGAATGCACTTCATATATAATAGACCTGGTACTTACGAACATCTGCTCTACCATCGTTGCGTTCATGAATTTGGAAGACACGTTATACAGGTTCTGTTTTACGCTGGAGCACCCTGGAAGAGAACTGTTGTAACCACACAGCGTCAGCAATCCTACATCGTGCACAAAGGATGAGTAGACCGAATAAATGGACGTGTTCTCTAGTGCCTGGAACGCCGGCATGCTCGTGTTTACGGGCTCCATACCATAATTACAGTCGAATACCAGTTCATTCGTTTTATTCTGCACTTGATAAAAATTCGCCAGGTTAGTGTTATTTTGGAAACCGTAGGTCTGCAAAAACGATGATTCAGCTAGCGCGTTTTGGTCTATAACACAGCATGAAGGCTTTTGGATCCTAAGCGGAAACGCGTACAATAATATAGTCAGAGCAGCCATGAAAACTAGAACAGCTATCAAAATTATTCTTATTCTATCTATTCCCATACACCTTGGAATCCCTTATCTTTTTAGCCACAGCAGACGGGCTAGTGCTTACCTTATTTATACCGAGCAGCTCAAAGGCATCTTTTTTGCCATCTGTTATAACAAGCTTGAAGTGGTTGTCTGTCCTTTGTACGATCGCGATAGTATTTTCCCCCTTGCTGGAATCCAGAGTCTTTTTTATTATGGCTGCTAAGTCGAAAAGTATTACTTCATCACAGTCACCGAACTTCATATGGATCTTTGGAGACACAGAGAGCTCATATTCGTATTTTGGCGCGAAAGGGACGTATACCACTAGATTTTCAGTCCTGTAAATCTCCTTATCGCTTACGTTCTGCAATATGCCGCACTCTACGCAGCTTTTCCTTTCGTCCTTCGGCACTGGCAGTATAAAGATGTCAAAATAGCCGTGCCCTTCCGTGGTCCTGGTTATGACGAGGTTCCCACCGAAGCCGTACTTATCTATTTCATTGACGCGCTCTACCAATATCGACAGCAACTGCTCTATCTCCTCGATAGAATATTTCTTTAGCCTGTTCTCATGGCTCTTGCTGTCTACGACTATCTCCTCATAACCGTGCGCTGGGGACGACTTGAAAAATCCGCCCGTCAGTTCATATTTAGACGGCTGGACATCGTTTTTCACTTCGTATACGCTTGTGAACCCCCTATCAAAAGGTATCGAAGCCAGTTCCGTGCCTTTTTCGCACGCTTTGCACGTTTCCTTTGCATCCGATATCAGAGTAAACGACATTGATTCCGGGTCCAGTTCAAATTCGTTCATGATTATATCTCACCCTATACCAGATAATATCTATCGCGGATTTATACACTTTCTGTATCACTGTGATCCTTTTATTTTGCTTACTATCTGCGCAAAAGCAGGCCTGGTTATCAAAAGCCCGACAAATGAAGCCAATATAGTCGTCAATGCGAACCCAGTAAACAAGCTAGCCGTAGAGAACAGTAGCGGGAACATTATAGCAGCAAACGAAAAGAAAGACACGACTATTATGAAGAAAGCCCTCGTTATCCTCCTCTTTACAGACGTCAATTCCCTCTGTGATGAGCCCCTTATTATTTCGTCGGTTATTATTATCTGATCATCCACTGAAATACCTATGCTAGCGATTATACCCGCGAAACTGGGCACATCTAAGGTCCAGTGTATGAGAGCTGCTACACCTATGACTATGAATATCTCCGCCACGCTCGTAAGAAGTATCAACGCTGACACTTTATAGTCCTTATACCTTAGGAATATCACCACGCTGACCGCCACAAAAGCAGCAAATAGCAGTATGAATATCTGATTTAGGAACTGCGAACCAGTCGCTGATGAAACGGACTGTATGGAGGTTATCTTTATTGGAGTTGGAAGGCTCCCGCTTTCGAAGACCGATTGCAGAGTTTTCATCTGCGAATACGCCTGTTGTGACGTGGCAGCTGAGCCTGTTATGACTATTTCCTGCGTCGTCGAACCTTTCAGACTTGAGGATATGGATAATGAGGATACTCTTTTCCCATTAAGATATAAATTTATAGGTTTGCTAAGATATCCTCCGACGACGGAGAGATTTCTTGTAGCGGCGGCAAAATTAAGCGCAGCTTGGTGGCTTATCTCTATCCCAAAGCTGAACTGGTATGCGCCGTTGGAAAGAGTCGGCGTAGATTCTCCCCCGTACGGGCAGCTGGAAGTAAGACATACTTGCAGTATGTTCTCGCTCTTGTTTGTGCTATTGAATATCGTCTGGTTACCTATGCTGGCGTAGAATATTCCCTGGCTCTGTATCAACGATAGTGCCTGACTCTTTCCTACGTTTGGCATACTTATGAGCAGGAACGACCCAGATGACAACGTTTGCACTACGCTTATCGATATACCACTTATTCCGTACGTATTGAGCCTTGTGCTCAACACGCTTTGAAGATTGCTCAGTATAGCGGACGAGTTGGACGCAGAGGGGTTCTGAGACGTAGAATTTGGCACGACGGTTATCTGAGTACCTCCGACTATGTCAAGCCCGTAATTAAGGTTTGTGAAGGGCATATCCTGCACTTGTATATACGATGAGTTAAGCGGCTGACTAGAAGTCACCTCTATCGTAACGCTGCTATGCTGGTATACATAGGGGAATATCTCGTTTTCGTAGCCTATAGTTAAAGTTGAGTTCTTTACAGCTGTCTTGTTAAGGACTGAATAGAACTGCTGTGCGTTATTTATCTGCACGCCGTTTAGGGAGGTTATTATAGAATTTGTCGTCAGTGTAGTCAGTCCGTTCGCGCTCAGGTTCCCTAGGAAGGAGTTTGCAGAGAGGAATATTACCTGTGCACCTTTAATCCCAGTGATGTTGAATCCTATGGCGAAGAACGCTATCACTATTATCACGAGCATCAGTATAACCCTCCAATCTTTTATGAGATCGATTAATCTTGTCATACCTATACCGTCTGCTTAGTCTCTTCTTTGTACTTTATGGCTGCGAGCTGTATCGAACCGTTCAGTATCCACACCGTGAAATCGTCGAATATAACACCGAATATCAGTATTATAGCGATGCTCTGTATTATCGCATTGGACGTACCAAATAACAGTACCAAGAAAGTCGCTAGGGCTGCTGCATCCATTGTTAGGGACGTCTTTATAGTGTGCACGAGCCTATATTTCATCTCCGCTTCCTTCCTTTTCAATATGTTCGTCGCTAGTATGATGTTCCTGTCTGCCGAGTAACCCATTATCATTAGTATACCAGCTATAGACGCAGTGGAGAACGACAGCCCTAACAGGTCAAGAAGTCCGACTACATTTATAACGTCGCTTATTATGCTGATCACATTTGAAAAGGCCTGGGCGAAGTTCCTAAAGTAGAAAAGCGAGACTATAGCGACGAGAATGAATGCTATGCCAAGAAGAAATATCGAGTCGGACAGCGCTCCCTGTGCCAAAGAAGCCCCGACGAAGTCTATGTTTGAATTTGAAGACGTCAAGTTGATGCCGAAAAGCTTGGATACTGCATTTGAGAGTTCTGTAGGCGTCACGCTGGTGCCGGCTGTTATAGTGTATCCCGTGATAGCATTGGAAAGAGTAGCATGCAGCACCGATACAGATACCTGTGTTCCCAGTGCGCTAGTAAGATTGGATACTATCAGCGAAGGGGACACAGACTGGCTGGTAGTCAGCGATATGGAGATTCCACCTGCCAAGGATATATCTTCGTTTACAACTTGACCCGTCGTAAAGTAATGGTATCCTATTGATATGGAGAAGAATATCACGAATATTATTGGCAGAAACACCATTTTCCTGTAGTTCCTGAGGTAGTAACCTACCACTTTGTCTATCGCACCATTTATTGTTTTACGCGGACTGTTCATACGAATATTATAGAATCCACACTGTTATAGTATAAAAGGTTGAGTTTGGTCGGGCGTTACAGTAGCGGCACTTCCGCCGGTTATAATGGGTATTCTTTGTAGAACCTGCCTATCTCATCGTCCCTTCTCATCGCTGAGTAAGCCTTTATAAGAGCCGCTTTTAGCGCCGGATACTCGTATTCCCTTATCTCATCGTGCTTTTTCCTCTTCATAAACCCATTTAAGGCAGTGCGGTTCTCCGCGTCCGCGTAGAACTTGTCATCTTTCAGTAGATACACTTTATAATCCTCTGCCTTGTAATCGTACCTTAGTTTCTTACTGAACCACCTAACGAAGTCATTTACTAATATTGCGTCCCCTCGTTCCATTATGTAATTAGCATTCATGGCGACGGAGAACCTGACTATATCTACCCCACGTAATATTTCGTTGTATTCCCTGTTGTGCAATATCGTGTCTACTTTCCTGGCCTTAAGCCATATATTTTTTCCTCTTCTCCGAACATTAGGAAGCCACACTGTCTCGACTTCTATAAACTCGCATACCTTGTTTTTACCCTCATAGTATGTCATTGCAAGATCCACCGGCCATTCAATGACTTTGCCGCTATTCTGTTCTATTTTTGAGCCGTAAAGGTCCTTCGGCCCGCGGTATTTTAATGGGTATTCCATCTCAACGTCTTCGAGCTTGACTTTCTTTTCTAGATAAGCAGCAAGGGACAACTGCATCAATAGGTGTCTTGTCGAAGGAAAGTTTGTCAGACCGGATACTAGAAGTTTCTCAAGATCGCTTTCCTTAGGAGACGGAGCCATTCAATCCTCAATTTAGAGTAGACTCCTTCTCATATTAATAGATGCATATCATTTATCCGGCACCAGAAAAGCTGCAGATAAAGTATTTAGCGGAAGAAAGAGATTTAAAAGTTATGAACGGGCAGTTCTCAATAGAATTTGTAATAGACGTCAGTATAATCCTGGTATTGGTCATATTCCTCGTCGTATTTTTCTCTACGTTCGGCAACACGCACTACAACGCAGCCGTTATGAATTCATTGTGCACGGAAATAGCCCAAGGTATAAATCTAGCTGTATCCTCCAACGGATTCCCTGTAACGCAGTACATTCCTGCTTTCAATGAGACTCCGTTCAATACCTACAATATAAGTATCTCTAATGGGATAATCATAATATTCTTAGAATCCTCCGGAAAAACGCCTTCTTCATTGGTGTCCAACACCAATGTTGTGTCATGCGGAGCAAACACTAGGGACACTGCAAACGAATCGTTCGGACTGTCAAATCTAGCGATTTATTACAATTCCACGGATGTGACTGCAGCATACCTATATGGGAACAATACTAAGGACTCCTTCCCTACAACTGTTTTCGGGGGGGGATTCCCTGGCGCTACGACCCTTTATTTGGAATCGACTGGAAGAACACCGTCTGTGCTTGCATATGAACCTTCTTCTTTCGTTTACTCAAATGCGACTCTAATAGATTCGCTGCCGCCAGGCCAATACGAGTTTTATGCGCAGAGCGAAAAGAATCCACAGATCAGCGTAGACTTACCTTTCACTAAATCGTGACATCCCTCTATCTCTAAAGAGCATCCTCAAAGTTGAAATGCTGTGGTATCCTGAAAGACTGCTTAGCTGATTTCTTCTTGTATTTTGGATATTTTGATATCCCTTTGAAGAATGCCTTGAATGCTTTGTCCCACCGCTAAAGCATGTGGGTTTTCCCGCTCAAAGTGTTAATTGATCCTTTACAGTTACATTTAAATACTATAAACTAGACACATTCATATGAAAAGAAAAGCACAATCAGCTTTAGAGTATATGATGACATATGGCTGGGCCATACTCGTCATCGTAATCGTAGCTGCTGTCCTGTACTCTATGGGTATTTTCAGCCCTGCGAGCAGTACTGGTACCACTGCAACGGGATTCAATCCGTTTACCGTTGCCGCACAGGTATGCACCGCGCATGGAATGGCTATTAGCTTTATTCTAGGTGGTCTACAAGGTGGAGCAACGTCCGCCAGTGTGGCATCCGTCACTGTAAACAGCGTGAGTGGAGCTGGTGGATCTACCGGGACTCCAACATTAACTGAGACTCTTCCGCTTAGCGTAACTAGTGGTACGGCCTTCACGGTAAATATGACATCGGTCACCTGTAGCACATCTGGAATACATTATAGCATAGGCTTGTCGCTCGGCTATTCGTATTCCGCTGGGTCATTGGGTACTATAACTGGTACCGCAACTGGTACGGTTTCAGGATCATCAAGCTAGGATTTTAACCTTTTTTTATTTTAAAAGCTCAGGGCTTTTCGCCCTGTCTTTTTTTTGTATTCTTCGATTCCTTTATTGCAGATATGCTTTTATACTCTATTCCTTCATATATGTGGTTATGCAAAAGACGGAAAAACACACTAAAAAGACACAGATAGTTTCCGACACGATCAAAAATGTTTTCCGCGCATATGACATACGCGGTATATATGGGAAAGACGTAAACGAAGAAGTCGCAGAAACGATCGGAAAATCTATAGGTACGGTGTTAGGTAATGGCAAATCTGTAGGAGTAGGCAGAGACGTCAGGTTAAGCAGCAAGTCCCTCCATGATTCTCTGGTCAAAGGATTACTTTACACTGGCTGTAAAGTCGTGGATTTTGGCATCATACCCACACCGCTTCTATATTTCGGTACTTGGCATAACAAGCTGAACAGTGGTGTTATGGTCACTGCATCGCATCTTCCGCCAGAATGGAACGGCTTCAAGATAAGCGGAAGCAACGGCGTAATATTATCAGAAGGCACCGGACTCGAGAAAGTGAAAGAAAAGTTTTTTGAGAATGATTTCATCAAAGCCGATGGTGGTATATATGAGACAGCAGATATTACTCCCTCCTATGTCGATTACGTAGTGTCGAAGATTGATCACGAAAGTAAGTTCAAAATAGTCTTTGATTTCGGCAACAGCGTCACCTCTCTAGTGGTCCCTAAAATAATGGAAAAGATAGGTCACGATGCATCATGGATAAATTACGAACTCGATGGTACCTTCCCTAATAGGACTTCAGAACCTACCGAGGAAGCTCTTCAAGGGCTTAAAAACAAGGTCCTTGAAACTGGAGCTGATATAGGTATAGGCTACGATGGTGATGGGGATAGAGTCGCTATAGTCGACGAAAAAGGTAGGGTATTCTCCTCTGGGAACGTTACTATACCGCTTCTAGCGAAACACATGCTATCCAAGACCCCTAAAGGCAAAATAGTGTATGATATAACGTGTTCTCCCACTGTAGGAAAATTCGTCGAAGAGCTGGGCGGAGAATCTGTAGTAACTAGAGTAGGGCATAGTTACTGTGTATCGGAAGTCATGAAGCAAAACGCTCTGTTTGGAGGCCAGTACTCCGGCCATACCGCCTTCCCTGAAGTAAACTGCGCTGATGACGCCATATTCGGCAGCCTAAAGATAATAGAAGCTTTGTCAGCGTCCAAGAAAAAACTATCAAAACTCATAGACGAGATACCAAGTACATTCACTAGTAAAATGGAAGAGATACCGTGCGCTGATCCAGAGAAATTTTCAATAGTAAACAGGATAAAAGAGAAGGCTAAGGATATGGGCTACAACATCATCGATATAGATGGCGTCGTTCTGCACGATGACACTGGCAGGGTGCTTATAAGAGCTTCCAATACTACGCCAGTGATACGAGTAAACGCCGAAGGAAAGACCAAGGAGGCATGTGATATGTTTCATAAACTCGGTGAAAGCCTTGTAAGAGGAGAGATAGCCCATGATTAAGGAAGCCGTTATACTAGCAGGCGGAGAAGGAAAGAGGATGAATGCTGCGGTGCCGAAACCTCTTCTTGAAATCAATGGTAAACCTATAATAATCTCAAAGATAGAGAAACTAACCGCTGCAGGCTTCGAGATATGCTTAGTCGTCAGTGAGAAATCTAAAAACATATTTGAGCAGAAATTAGTCGACTACCCTATCACATACGTGGTCCAGGGGCAGGAAAAGGGAACAGCGGCAGCATTGTGTGCCGCGAAAGATTTCGTGAAAGATGACTTGTTCCTAGTTGAGATGGGCGATGATGTTTATTATTTTGACGCTGATAAAGTACGCAATTATGAAAATCCGACGGTTTTTGGATTCGAGATGGAAGATGTAACAGGCTACGGTGTGCTAATCACGGACGAGCGCGGTAACGTAACTGATATATTGGAAAAGCAGAGGAGTGGAAAAGGTATTGCAAATACCGGCATGTATATAATGCCTAAATCCTTCTTCGACCTATACAAAGATATACCTGTTAACGAAGGAAATGGAGAACGCTATCTCACGAACGCAATAAGTCTACTACGCAAGAGGGGAATACTATTCGATGCAAAAAACATAGAGTTTTGGGTAGGGATAAACACACCAGAACAATTAAAAATAGCCGATACAAAAGTGAGGGAGATAGAAAGTTTAAATAATAAAAGATTTCAGTGATCCACAATGGCACAGAACATAAGAAAAGTAAAACAAGATGACTTGGATGATATCCTCCGCTTATTGTATCAGCTTAGCCCTAAGAAACCGGATGAAAATGTGTCCATAGACCGACTTAATTCGGTTATGTTAGAGCTAATCAAAAGTTACAATCATTACATGGTTACTTATGAAGACGGCAACAAAGTTGTGGGCACGGCGACCCTGGTCGTTCTGCATAATTTATCGCATGGTGCAAGACCTTACGGGCATATAGAGAACGTAGTCGTAGACGAGAAATACCGAGGAAAAGGCATTGGAAAAGCGCTAGTGGATTATCTAGTCATGGAAGCGAAGAACAGAGGGTGCTACAAGGTACTACTGAATTGCTCGGCTAAGAATGTACCTTTTTATGAAAAGTGCAACTTCAAAAAGACTGGTGAAGTAGAGGTAAGAGTAGACCTTTAATAATACTTCTTAGTTTAAAAAAAGTACGGTTTTCTGATAGAAATTCTGATTATCTTTGACCCTCCTAAAATAAAATAATCTGAATATTTTTCAACGTCACTTATCAAGCTCTGAAGAGAGTGATGTTACTTTGCACGCATGGACTTATAAAAACATCCGTCATTCGAATACGTTTTTATAAAGATCCAATATCTGCGGCAATATTGTTTTCGGCCTGAATGATTCCGCGTCTTCTCTTCCTCTTCTAAGCATTGCGTCTAAGGCTTGTGACCTGTTTTCCTGATAGTATAAATGCTGTCCGCCATCGAAAACTTCTTCTAGTGCATCTATCCTTTGACCCTTGACATACGAGCTTGGTTCACGCCATAGGAGAGTATTATTCTTTACTGTATCGTCTATGTCTCCGTTATAAAGTAAAACAGGTATATGCAACGCTTTTGCTTGCACTACCCCAAGACCCACTCCTTCGAGCTCTGAAGAGACCACGAAATAATCGAATCCTTTCATTGTTTCTATGATTTTTTCCTCTGGTAGGAAGCCATAAGCCTTTATTCTTTTATCACCTTCTATCAAATCCGAAAAAGGGAAATTTTTTCCGTATATACGGAATTCTATATTTGGGTTTTTAGACAGTTTAAACTGCTCTATGAACAATTTTAACTTCCTTAATTTATTCCAGTTAAAATTGTTAACGTAGCCAAAGACTACCTTGTCTTTTTCGTTTGTGCGTGGTGTATATGCGGGTTTTTCCATAAAAAACTTTTCGCTGATCATTGGATGTATAACTTGGATTTTATCATTAAGTTCTGCACCGTATCTATTCAATAGATTTTGTTTAGTTATATCAGATACAGCGATAAGTTTATCAGAATATCTGATCGCATTCTCTAGTCTAGTCCTTCCTACATAATTATAAGGCAAGTTACTCAATTTATGCGGCAGTCTTTTGTCGAATACATACAAATCATGTATTGTGGTTATCATATTTTTATCTTTTTGGTACTGAAAGTGGGACGGATCCAAAAAGTGGATGTTCTTATATGTTATGTTTAACAAAAAAGGAAAAGCTAGATTAACCGCCACTTTTGAAATTCGTGGGAACTTTGAATTTGCGTACATTGGCTCGAAATCCAAGGCTTTTACACTCACGGAATCGCTTTGAAGAAGGTTTTCTAACAGATCTTGATTTACCGATGGTATCCCATCCCCCTTTTTATTAAACTTCCCAAGCAGCAACACTTCGCAATTTTTCATAAAGGTATACCTCTAAACTTATTACTACTTTAGAATAGAACATATATATAAACGTTTACTTTTAAACAAATACAAGATCCAGACGACCTAACGATCCTTATTAGTTTAATGAAGACAAAAGTAGTGAAAACATTATGGATTGGAAGATCGACAGCACAATTTTATACCTGGAAAACTTTAAATACTAGTATGACTTGTTATACTTATGAATGTAAGCATAAAAAACGTAGATGAAACGGCGTTCAGAAAATTAAAAGCAGTCGCCGCGGCACAAGGAAAAAGCATGGGTGCCGTTCTGACCGAAGCCATATCAGCCTGGGCAGACAAGAGCACGGAGATATTGAATGGAATCGATGATATTGTAAAAAAGGCACGACGGGATAGCGAAGTCATAGCCGTAATTCTTTTTGGTAGTTACGCGAGACAGGAAAAAGATTTTAGAGACATCGACATTGCATTGCTTCTCAAGGAACCCATAAAGGACAGCATAAAAAAAGCCTCAGAATACTGGATGTCGGATGCGTTTGACGTCTCTATTCTAAACAGTTTGCCTCTTAATGTGGCGTCGAGAGTGCTCGAGGAAGGGAAAATATTGTACGTATCCAATATGGAGTCGCTGCAAAGATTTTCGAGCAATATCATCAGGGACTGGTCTGATTTTAAGCCGTTTTATATGGAGCAGATAGCCTCGGATTGATATGGATATCATAGCAAAGAATAGGATCGAAGAAAAGCTGGTCAGGCTAGACGAGACGCTTTCCACAATGGAAAAAATAGTCCCGAAAAGCTATGCCGATTACGAAAAGGCCGGAAAGACCGTGAAATGGGACGTTGAACGGGGATTGCAGTTGATAAGCGAAATAGAGATGGACATCGCCGTAGTGTTGTTTAAAACCTTTAAAAAAGGGATAGCTGGAGAAGAGGCCTCGATGCTTAGTGCATTGTCTAAAGAGGTTGGAGACGAGATAATAGCTCACTTAAAAGCAAGAAGAAAACTCAGGAATGCCCTCGTACATGATTATGCGATCAATAATGATAAGGATACGTTTAGCCAAGCTTCCGATTTCGGCGATATTAAAAAATATAAGGCAAAGGTGAAGGAATTGATTGCCAGTTGAAGTCCGTTTGTAGCAAAGTTTTTTGATAAAAGTTAGATATCATGATTCAGTTATACAAGTCGCTGAATCTGGCCGCACCTGGGGAGGAAAAGTCTATAATAATCGCCATGGAGAAAGTGATGGACAAAAATCTGGTTGAAAAGATAAAAGCCAGAAGATTTGGATCGAGCCAAACGGAAAGATATTAAAGGACGAAGTGTAGGATTACTTTAAGGGCAAGACCTAAAAGTAGAGTCGCAGTAGTATAGAAATATATCGAATGAGATTAACTTTTCTCCCTATATGTCTTTTTTAAAGACAATAAGAAACATTAACCAATCAAAGCCTGCCCCGACCGGGATTTGAACCCGGGTCTTCGCCTCGAAAGGGCGATGTCCTTGGCCTCTAGACTATCAGGGCGCTATACTTATTTCTATAACCATCTAATGTATTATTAAGCTTTTTAATTTTGAGTCGACGTAAACTTAGTAGAATAATCTATAGTTTTTACCGCGCAGTTTTTGTAGAAAACTGTGTTATTTATCAAATGTGAGCGGGAAAACCCACACTCTTTAGAGATGGGATGAAAGCGAACTCAAAAATGGAAAACATAAATAACAGAAGAGGTAAAATAACAATATGCTGACGGCAT
>JAJZLM010000011.1 GCA_021850635.1 Nanobdellota archaeon | reverse complement strand
AAATTGATAAAAGAAGAGAAAAGGAATGCAGTGAATTTTCTATAAGTAAGCAAAGCAATAATAACCAGTTTAAATTTTTATTTTTTTTATAAGTTTATTCTTCGTCTAGCGTACGCAGCTGCGGGAACGCTATAACGTCTTTTATCGATTTCGAGTCAGTTAGTATCATCTGTACTCTTTCTAGTCCTATGCCTACTCCTCCTGCAGGGGGCATGCCATAACCCATCGCCTCTATGAAATCCCTATCAAATTCCTGGGTTTCGTCTATACCTCTCTCTTTTCTTCTGGCTTCCTCCTCGAACCGCTTTATCTGTTCCAGGGGGTCGTTGAGCTCGCTGAACGCGTTTGTTATCTCCATACCACCTATAAAGAGTTCAAAACGGTATGTAAATCTGTCGTCTCCTTTTACTGTCTTAGCTAGAGGGGATATCTCTATAGGATAATCGGTTATGAAAGTAGGTTGTATGAGCTTCTTCTCGACGTACTCCTCGAATAATATGTTAAGAGCCTCTCCATAGGTAGACGTCTTCTTTTCGATAGATTTGGCTTTCTCTATGAGCTTTTTCTCGTTGCTCTCCCCTAATTCGTCCTTGACTGCCTCTTCCATCGTTTTTCTAGAGAATTTGGACAGGTCTATGCTGTTGCCTGCATACTGCGCTATATACGTGCCATTTACGGCCTTTGCGGACGTTTTTATCAGCTCTTCTGTCAAAGACATCATATCTGTTATATCACCGTAAGCCTGATAAAGTTCTAGCATTATGAACTCTGGGTTATGCTTCGTGTCTATACCCTCGTTCCTCATGTCTTTGCTTATATCAAAGATTTTCTCGAAGCCTCCGACGAGAAGCCTCTTTAGGTAGAGTTCGGAGGCTATCTTCAGATAGAAGTCGCGATCCAGCGCATTATAATGCGTGATGAAGGGCTTTGCGTTAGCTCCCCCCGGAATCGGATTAAGCAGGGGCACGGTTACTTCTATGAAGCCTTTTTTTTCAAGAGTGTTCCTAATCGCAGCGATAATCGCGCTTCCTTTTATTATTTTTTCCCTGGAATCTGTATTTATTATGAAATCTAGATACCTCTTTCTATAACGTTTTTCCGTGTCTTCCAACCCGTACCACTTTGACGGAAGGGGCAGCAGCGATTTGCTAAGAAGCGTAATTTCAATAGCTTCTACCGAGATCTCACCGGTTTGTGTTTTTACCACCTTGCCTTTTACTCCGATGATATCGCCGATGTCCAGGTAACCGACGAGCTCGGAAGATTTTTTGTCTAGATTGCCGCTGCGTATATATATCTGGATGTTACCTGTTATGTCCGCTAAGTCAAGGAATTTTAGTTTACCGTGGTCCCTTTTCCCTATTACCCTCCCAGCGACTTTGACATTGGAGTTCTCCAGTTCTTTGAAGTTCTTCTTTATGTCTATGGACTGCTTGTCTATCTCGTACTTTCCTCCATACGGCTCAAAGCCGTTCTCTCTCAGGATTTTTAGCTTTTCCAACCTTTCGGGGTCGAAATCCATTTTAAATTCCATAGTAAGATATCACGGATGTTACGAGCGAGGCCAGTCCTATCGCTACAGAATACGCTATTAGTCTAGTCTTAACGTATTTATCCTTGGACATAAAGCCTAGCATTCCTTTCATTATGAGCCCTGCACTTATGCTAAGTCCGATCAGAAACGCTGTATACGCAGCGGTTATACCACCGTGCAAATAGAGGAAAGAAACCGCAAGCACCGTGCTAGCCACGTTAGCTAACCCGGAAAGGAAAGTGGACACTATCAAAAGACCCGGGTCCAGGATGGATACTGCTCTGGATATTGTGAATATAGCGAAGAATATGACAGCGAACTCCATTGTTTCTATTATTGGGAAAGGACTGGATGGTTTCTTTACTTTTTGTTCGAAGTTTTTCCTGCCTTTATACATAAGTAGCACAAGCGGCACCATGGACACTACTATTACAGGTATTAGGTAGTAAGCGACGTAGGATGATAATGTGATCACGAACGCAAATAACAGCCCTTGTACGAGTATCATCGGCAAATTGGAAGCAAACATTATGTTATAAAATATAGATTTTGACGCACCTTTTGTCCTGTTGCCTATACGAATGAGGTCAAACGCGACCGCTGTACTAGTTATTAAGCTACCTATGACGGACGAGAACATCAACCCTCTATTTGATATTTTAAGCGCAAGGTACTGTAAGAAAAACACGAAGCCTACAGTAGCCACTATCACCCAGAATTCGAATGGATTAAAAATAGAATAGGGACCTAGATAAGTGTCTGGCAGGAAAAAGAGCACAACGAATGCGATGAGTAGCAGGTTTATAGCAGCCAGTAGCTCCTTCCTGGTTATCTTGTGTATAGTCGATATAAACTCTCTTTTGTATATGCTTATTGCTGCAAGTAGGATCGTTATGACTATGGCATACTGATAAGCCCCCAACCCTACCAGCATTCCCGAAAAGAACATTATAAAAACGCTGGCGTATGTCGTAGCTCCAGGAGACCTCGAAAATTTAGTTTTCTCTATGTACAAAGATGTGCTTATGACGATTATAGTGGCTACCCCCCCTAAAATCGCACCTATATTGTCTATTAACAGGTACAAAAGGGAGAATACGTACCCTAATATAGATATGAATATGCTGGTCCTCAATCCGAAGAATATTTTGGCGCCGTTTAGCTTCCTGTACTCGTTCTCTATCCCGACTATAAGGCCTAGCACGATAACCAGTAACAGGTACATCAGCGAGGGCAAATCCTGTAACGACATAAGAGAACTACTTATTTATCCAATTTAACCTTTTGCATGCGAGTTCCTGTAATAAGTCAGCCTTTTAACAGTTCTTTGTAGATTCCTATGAACTTATCTGCTCTGTTGTCCCACGTCAAATCATACAGCTCTCGGTAAGCCTCTGACGAAATGATTTCCTTGACTGCAGGGTACTTTAACAGGCCCAATATTATGTCCGCCATCTGGTTTGAATCCCAAAAGTCCACTTTGAATACGTTCTTTATCACTTCAGATACCCCTGATTGGATAGATATTATAGTGGGTGTTCTCGACGCTATTGATTCTAGAGCGGTTATACCGAAAGGTTCGGACACAGAAGGCATTACAAATACACTGGAAACCGCATAAAACTTCTCGAGGACGTCATCCGGCACCCTGCCAAAAAATATGACCTTGTCACTTATCTCAAGGTCTATAGTCAAATTTATAAGATACTGCATCTGTGGACCGTCTCCTACTATGTATAACACTGCGTCTTCGTAGTGGTCGGACACTATTTTGAACGCGCGTATCAGGTGATCTACTCCCTTCTGTATCGACAATCTTCCGACGTACAATACCACCTTAGAGCTTGCTTTTATCTTATTGCCGTTGAATTTAGACCTGTCTATAGCGTTGTGTATGACGGTTATTTTTCCAGGATCTGCTCCGTATATGGACGCCAGCTCATCTTTCAGTCTGTTGCTTACGGCAACTACTTTGTCGGCTTCCCTTACCGCCATTCTCTCGTAGTCGGATATGAATTCCCAAGGGTTGCCAGCCGTCCTATCATACTCGGTACTGTGCATAGTCATGAGAAGCGGCTTCCCGCTAGCTTTCTTTATACGTACCCCTGCAAGTGCCGTCAACCAATCATTCGCGTGTATCAAATCGAACCTTTCTCTTCTTGCTATGTCGACAGCCGCGTCTGTGTACCACAACATCTCGGAGTAGATGTCTCCCGCTGCTATTTGTCCAGGCCTTGTATGGTAATATATGCTAGTGAATCTATCGAGTTCTGCGCTGTAAAACTTTACTCCATATACATCATCGTGCTCTTTGAACGGGAGTATCAATTTTATTTCCACTCCTTTCTTGGCTAGAGCTTTTACGATCTCGTAAGTATGCGTGCCTAATCCTCCCACTGAGTGAGGAGGAAATTCCCAACCTAGAATTAATATTTTCATATTGTCCTTATTGATACGCTATGTACTCAATAATAGTCTAAACAACTTGTAATATATATAATAACGATAGTATATTGGATTAATTTAAAGATAGCAATGCAGATTTTTAAATACTCTATAACATAACTAACATCATGGACCTTGAACGTTTCTCGGATAGGATACCTGAAGCAGTATATTCTAGGATAAAAAACAAAATCAGTGGGTTCATGCCGCCGCAGGAAGACGCAATAAACAAAGGTCTTTTCGAGGGAAAAAATGTAATGGTCTCATCTCCCACAGCATCTGGTAAGACATTGATAGCTGAAATGGCGATACTGAATGCTGTCTCAAAACACAAGAAAGCCATATACGTCGCGCCCTTGAAAGCGTTGGTATCAGAAAAATACGAGGATTTCCGCAATGATTACCCAGATATAAAGACTGCTTTGTCTATGGGGGACTACACTGAGAGTGACCAGCACCTTGGTTCCTACGATGTAGTATTCATATCCACTGAAAAATTGGACAGCGTGATAAGAAACTCTACTAGCATAACTAACATAGGGTGCATAGTCTATGACGAGATACACCTGCTAACGGACAACGACCGCGGTCCTACTCTAGAATTTCTTATAGCGCTAAATAGAAGAATATTCCCAAAGGCACAGATAATAGGGCTCAGCGCAACTATAAACAATTGCGAGGACATAGCTGACTGGCTAGATTGTACGCTAGTAAAGAGCACATTCAGGCCTGTAAAGCTAACTAAAAAAATATATTTGGATGGAGAATTAATAAACGGCAAGACAGAAAGAATAAACAACGTCGACAAC
>JAJZLM010000021.1 GCA_021850635.1 Nanobdellota archaeon | reverse complement strand
GTTAGCTACAACCTTGTCGGATTGCAGTCTTTCCTTGGAGATTCCCTAAATTCTTTCGCAAGGGATATTCCATTACTGGTGACTGTGTTGGGGATAGTCATATTTGTAATACTATTAATTCTGCTTCGTTCGATCTTTACGCCACTTCGGCTTATACTCATGCTTATGGCAATCGTTCTTATAGCAAATGCCATCACAGTGGGTATATTCTATTTTATATTTTCATTTCCTATTATCATAATAGCACAGGTTTTCCTGATAATAAACATAATGGGTGTCGGAGTAGACTATGACATATTCCTCGTTCTTAGGATAAGAGAACATGTAAAAAAAGGATTTAGTACCGAGAAAGCAATAGAAGAGGGATTAGTTAAAAGCGGACCAGTTATAATAAGCATAGGTGTTATACTTGCAACTGTGTTCCTGTCTCTTATATCTAGTGGGATACCTCTTCTTGCAGAAGTAGGATTCATGGTTGGAGCCGGTATACTTCTCGATACGTTCCTATCTATATTGATAATAATCCCGTCCTTCATGTTTATAATATCAAAATATAATTGGTGGCCGTCTAAAAACTGATATGAATATCCTGAAAAAACTATTTGCAAAAGAGGATGAGAAGATAATAAGGACGATAAAAAATGAAGATGATACACTGTCAGTTGCAGAGAATAATGAAGAGATTACGCTCAAAATAAACAATATAGTTTACTCCAGGCTGAATAAGAAATCGGTGTACACAGGATCGTACTGGGATTATTTCACCCCTCTGCCATCACTATATAAGAACCCCAAAGTAATGATGATAGGACTTGGAGGAGGCACGATACCATATCAACTTACTCGTCTATATAAAAAAATATCGATAGACGTTGTAGAAATAAACAAAAACATAGCCGAGTTATCTAAGGTATTCCTGAAAACTAAGTTGAAGAACGTTAACGTAATCATCAATGATGGCTCAAAGTATGTAAAGAGAGAAACAAACGCTTATGATATACTTATACTGGACGCGTACGACGGTGATCATATACCTGAGATATTTTTGCACAATGAATTTATAAAGGATGCATTCAATTCTTTGAAGAAAAATGGTATAATGGCGATAAATTATGCTCTCAACCTATCTGCATTAGTATATTTGGAGCGATATACTTCGAAATTAAAAAAGTTTTTCAAAGTGTACACGATTAACAACCCATTTACATCTGGAAATATGATAATCTTATGTTCAAAAGAATATGATAAAGACCATATACTTCACGATATAAAAAATTGTTTCAAAGAGACTAAGGATAACAAAGCAGTAGTCATAGGATACAGGGACATGAATCCGAGCTGATCTCGTCGGATAGACTGTTTTTATTTTAAGTCGCTCATATAAAACAATGGAAAAAGAATTTAAGAGACCCACTTTCCATAAAGTTTCTGATACTTTATGGGAAATTTCAAAAGACTTCAAAAAGGGTATGCTGGTGCCGACAAGGATTTATGCAGCGGAAAAGCTCCTTAAAGAGATGGATCCTCAAGTGTTCGACCAGGTTTCCAATATGGCGACACTGCCAGGTATAGAGAAATATGCATTTGTAATGCCAGATGGACATGCAGGATACGGTTCTCCTATTGGGGGAGTCGCAGCCTTTGATATAAACAGAGGAGGTGTCATATCTCCTGGCGTTACTGGTTACGACATAAACTGCGGTATGCGTCTAGTTCTTACGGATATGACAGTAAAAGATGTACGGCCGAAAATAAAGGAATTAACGGACACGCTATTCAAAAAAGTACCAGCTGGGGTAGGTAGCAAAAGCGACTTGAACCTATCTAAAAAAGACTTTAAGGACCTGTCAGAGGAGGGCGCAAAATGGGCCATAAGAAAGGGATATGGATGGAAAGACGACATTTCTTCGACTGAATTGGAAGGAAAAGCGGAGTATGCGGACTTTTCAAAGATATCTGATATGGTCATTTCTAGAGGGATAAAACAAATAGGAACACTGGGCTCCGGAAACCATTATCTAGAAATACAATACGTAAATAAAGGCGATATAAAAGATGAACGTCTCGCAAAAAAATGGGGTATCTTCCCCGGTCAGGTCGTGATAATGTTCCATACAGGCTCTAGAGGCGCTGGACATCAGATAGCCAGTGATTATATAAAGAAATTCCTTGATGTGATGGACAATAAGTATGGAATAAAAATCAGCGATAGGGAACTTGCCTGCGCCCCGTTCAATTCTAAAGACGGACAGGATTACTACAAGGCTATGGGATGCGGCATCAACATCAGCTTCGCTAACAGACAGTTAATACTATATAGAGTTAGGGAAGCTTTTTCAGAGGTTTTCAAAAAAGACGCAGAGAAGCTGGGACTTCGGCAATTGTTCGATATTGCGCATAACAGAGCGTCTTTAGAGAAACACGATGTCGACGGGGAGACAAAAGAACTACTCGTACACAGGAAGGGTAGCACTGGTTCTTATCCACCAGGCAGAAAGGAAATCCCAAAGAACTACAGAAACGACGGCTCTCCTGTTATAATAGGAGGAAGCATGGAGACGGGCTCGTATCTTATGGTCGGAGGACCAAACGCTAGCGAGACTTTCGATTCCACTGCGCATGGCAGCGGAAGAACCATGAGCAGAACAAAGGCAAGGGGCCTTACAAACGGTGAAGAGCTATTCAAAAAGATGTTAAAGAATGGTATATACGTGAAAAGTGTATCGTGGTCTGGTTTGGCAGAAGAAAGCGGTGAAAGCTACAAGAATTTAGAAGAAGTAGTAGATACTGTAGATAAGGCAGGTCTCTCAAAAAGAGTATGTAGATTAACGCCTCTTTCAAACGTAAAAGGTTGATATGGGATATAGATTCATAGAAAATCTTTCTATAGCGGATGTAGCGTTCGAAGCGCACGGTGAGAATCTAAACGAGCTATTTGTTTCTTCTGCAGAAGCACTAGAAAATACGATGGTTAGGAACATAGAAAAGGTAAAGCCAGAGACAACCCGTGAGTTTGGCGTTAGTTCTAATAAGTTGGACTTATTGCTGGTGGAGTTCCTACAAAAACTTATATCTTATAAGGACACAGATCAGCTGATATTCTCAAAATTTACGGTGAATGTTAAAGAAATAAAAAACGATTGGAGAGTGCGCTGTCGCGCGGAAGGAGAACACCTTGACCCGAACAAACACGATTTAGTAGTCGACGTGAAAGCTGCGACTATGCATATGTTGAAGGTGCAGAAAAAAGACGAAGAATGGACAGCAAGAGTGGTTTTAGACGTATGAAAGAAGGCCTGAGCATACATTATGGGGAGATAGCGCTAAAAGGGAAGCTCAGATCTAAATTCGAACGGCTGCTGATAAACAACATAAAATATGCTGTGGGCACAGCTCCCCATTCTTTCCAAAATAGATTGTTCTTGGAGGGCAACGATGCGGAAACCATCCATAGACTGTCTCTTATCCCAGGAGTATCGTGGATTGGCAGATATATATCAATCGACAGGAACACGGATGAGCTGGAAAATACTTTGAGATCTATAACTCCAAACCATCCAGAAATAAACTTAGACGTAAAAAGAGTGGATAAAAGCTTCGAAAATACTTCTCTCGACATAAAGAAAAAATTAATAATGGACCTTGGGATAAAGCTCCTACCCACCGGTCCAAAAATAAGGATAGAGATCATGCCGGATAGTTATATAATAAATTATGATATAACAAGAGGGATAGGAGGAGTACCTTCTGGTAGCGCTGGAAGGATAATATCACTGTTCTCTGGTGGAATAGACTCCGCAGTAGCTCCATTGGAGATGATGAAAAGAGGCTGCAATGTTGATCTTTTACACGTATATGCAGTCCCGGACGAGAAGCAAGTATTGGACAGCAAAATAAGCAGGATAGCGGAGATATTATCGACAGTATCCCCACTAAAGCTGTATATGGTACCTTTTCATGTTTTCAATCTAAAAGTGATATCAGTAAATCCTAGGTACGAACTGGTTATGTTCAAAAGATTCCTGCTTAAACTAGCAGAAGAGATGTGCTTGTCTTACGGGTACAAAGGAATATCCACAGGAGACTCGCTATCACAAGTAGCGTCCCAGACACTTGACAACATAAACGCCATAAGTTATGGTATCGACATACCAGTGTTAAGGCCACTGCTGTCCAACAATAAGGAAGAGATAATATACAAAGCTCAGATGTATGGGACCTATGATGTTTCTATAAAGTCGTATAAGGACTGCTGCTCGCTCGTGTCTAAAAACCCATTGACTACATCAACACAAGAAAAAGTAAAGGAGTTAGAAAATGCGCTTGATCTTGATTCAATAGTCAAAGAAAGCCTGTCAAGACTATCTGTCAAAGTTTTTGATTCGCGGGTTACGAACAAATAAACCCCTATTTCCATGTAGAATTTAGCCTGGAATAATTATACATAAAAAGCTGTGCATACCCTGCGTACTTTCCGAAGTAGCTAGTCATTATTTCTCTCTTGGATTTGTAGCTCTTGGCCGCTCTTATAAGTTTACTGTAGTACTTATCTATAACCCTCAATATCCATACATCCATCGGAAAGGCGCTTAGGTCATGCATCCCGTATAACATTACGCAGTCGAGTACCTTATCTCCTATACCGTCTATGTCTAGGAGACGTTTCTTTATATCCTCTAACGGCAATGATTCGGACATGTTATGTTTATAGAAATACTCTGCAGCGGACATAACGAATCTGGTCCTGAATCCTAATTTGAAACACTTAAGTTTGTCAATGCCGCTCTCAAATATCTTTACATAGTCCGGAAAAGAGTAAATTTTTGACCCTTCCATTTCCTTAGCTTCCCCGTACGCTTCGGACAGCGCTATAACTCTTCTCTGTATCAAAGGTACGTTAGACTGTATTGATAATATAAACCCTAAAGTTGCAGGCCACAGCCCTTCGTTTACGACCCTTAAGCCCGTGGAATAGTTTATGGCCCTATCTATAAAGTCGTCTTTGTCTAGTTCGGTTTTTATGGATGATATATCATCTTTAAGACCTAATAACTTCCTTATATATTCTTCTGTGCATCCGTAATATTCTAGTCTGTCATGGTCTTGTTTTATCTTTACTGGTTTATCGAATGAAGTGACCCAAAAATCGTCCAATTTGCGCCAGAAAAACGTCTGCCCGGATGTCAGTGTGGAGTCTAGAGAAAAGTCCTCTACCTTAAGTTCCATATAAGGTAATTATACAAATGATAACTATATAGATTTAAAGATTATTTATGGATAATATGCTGGGTTGGCTGAGCGGTTAAAGCGTCGGTCTTGAGAAAAATCAAGCAAACCGATTTCCGAAAGGATGCGTAGGTTCGAATCCTGCACCCAGCGGGTTTGATTGGTCTAGTGCCTCCTTTTTATACTTCTAAAGTAAGGGAACAACTAATAAAGTTTTATTGACGACATATACCCTGTAAAAGTAATAATAGGGTTGGGCAAGAAGTTCTTGAAGTAATCCTCAAAGATTGTCTACAGAATATTTAAGCCAGCAGGCCTAAACTAGGATGACTCCTGCTATGAAGGAAGCCAGCCCGTAAGAAAGTCCATCTAGACCATGATTATATTCTATATACACAAAATTACGCGCCTAAAAGCGAATATTTATAAGGTATTGGTCGTTCTTTATAAGATGACTCTTGAGTCTTTGCTGGAGGAAAGTTCTGACGACCATGTATCGCCGAACAATCCTAAGGATTCATTTAGTTCTGCACCCCACAGGTTGTACTCTTCATTTAAACGGTTTTATAAGGACACTGTAGAAGCTAAATTCCGCTGGCTCTACAGTATGCTAGCCGCGTCTTCAGACAGGATTTTTACTTTACTGGGAGTAAACAGCGGAGCTGGTTATGAAGGCAACCCACTTGAGTCCTTACCTGCAGGTTACATAGGATTAGGACAGACTTTTTTAATTTCGCTTCTAGGGATTAACGTAGGGGGGTATATCCTCTCCAGAATAATCAACAATGATAAAGATTTGAAAAAGGACGCTATCGGCGGCTTTTACATGGGGATCGGCTTAGGTGAGACTCTAGCATCCGTACACGACTATATGGTGCTTGGCGGATACAATCTATTTGGCCTGGGAAGTATATCCCTCGAAAAATTCGCGCTTATAGCGACGCCTCTGGTTATTTTGCCGTTCGCCTACTCTAGGCTAAAAAGAGCTATACATAAAAGAAGAGCTCCCTCTTACGAAAAATAACCGTTAATCCAACTTTCACAATCTGTACAGTATAAATTCTTTGGGAATTTTTCCTCTGACGAACCTTACCCCATCGGATACTAACTTCTTTTTCTTTATAGCTAAACTACGTTTGCTGGTTGTATTGCGAAGAGTATATCCCCCTATAGTGCCATCGGATTGCACTACTTTATAGCATGGATATATTTTCTGGTGTTCGTTTTTGCTGAGTATTCTCCCGACAAATCTAGGGTTCAAAGCCAACTTCTTTGCTATCGTGCCGTAAGTGGTTACTTTTCCCTTTGGTATCTTCCTGAGCATAGAATAGACGCTTGAATACTGTTCGCTTCTCATATACATAGCACTCTCAAGTGCCATAAATATTTATCGTAGTAAGAAGAAAAACCAACATTCTTTAGCGGTGGGATAAGCGAACACAAAAATGAAAAGTATAAATGTATAGAACAAAAATATTAGTTGCGATAACAAAGGATATCACATGAACCAGTGCTGTACAGATATTATTTATATGAGGTATTATGAGATATTCAGAACTTGAAGCAAAACTTTCTGGTATAGAAAGTAAAATATTAAACGGCAGGTACATAGACATTGCAATTGCTCTTGTAAAGAAATATTCCTCGAAAAAAAGTCTTTACGCAACCTTGGACACACCGGAAAACAAAATCCCTATCTCTACGTTTATAGATGCTACAGAGAAAAAATTCAAAATAACCTATTCGGATGGATATGTCAGGATAGATTATAACACTAAGATAGAACCAACGCCCTGGCAGACTGTGCTCGAGGCTAAAGAAAAGACTAGTATGGTGCCATTTAGCAGCGCGACCATACCAAATATAAAACTACCTGAAGTAGACGGATACGTAATTTTACGTTATGTCCAATCTAAAAGATGGGAAAATGAGCTCCTCTTGATAGCCAAAGACAGATTAGGGAATAAATTTGATAAGATAACAGGAATAGTACCGGATACCGAGCTAAAACAATATCAGGACCGATTCAATTTGAATTAGAACGGCTACAAACACTAATGTGACTCTTGTATCCTAGAAGCTACATCCGCTTCTAATAGGAGATTTTGTTTGCCTAACTTTTTAAACCACGTATTGATATTTCTAATGTCTCTGAATAGGTATTCTTCTGTCAAGCCAGTCAGTTTCAATGCCTGCGAAAAATCTATAATATATGGGATTCCCTTAAAATTTAGTATGTTGTATGGGCTAAGGTCTCCATGAACGAAATGTTTTTTTCCCATCGTGATTATAAAACCTATTATCTCCGAATACCAGCCGTCTAAATCGAAGCTTGTATCTTTTACAGCGAGCCTCGCCGGCGTACTCTCTTCACCTATGAATTGCATCACTATAATATTACCGAAAAGCCTGTACGGCTCTGGGACGTTTACTCCAGAATTGAATGCTCTGGATAGAAAATTGTATTCGAACCTGGACCAATCATCTATAGTCTTGAAGAAACCTCCTGTCTTGGCACCTCTCAACTTCAAGTAGGCTGGTATCTTATTGAATGATTGTATATTATGTCGATGTATCTTTACCGCGACGCTCCTGTCTTTATAATCCTTACTTAGGAATACATAAGATTCTTTTCCCGTGCCTACTGGGCCTATAAGCTGTCCTATATAACCATCGCTTTCCAGTTTGTTCAAGTTGTATAGCGTCTCTCTATCAAATACATGCTGGATAGTCTTAACTTTCGGCATAGCGTTTCTGTAGCGCCTTCTTTATGGAATTAATCAATCTTTGTTTATTCTTGCTTTCTACCATTGCATACTTCACGACTTCAGTTATATTCTTTACTGGTATTATCTTGATAGATTTATAAGATGAGACAATATCATCCAAGTTCGAGGCGGGTATTATCACTTCTTTCATACCTGCGTTAACTGCGGCTTCTATCTTTGCGTTGATTCCCCCTACGGGCAGCACTTCTCCCAATATAGATATTGAACCTGTCATCGCAGTAGATTGTTTTATCGGAACTCCTGTCAATGCAGATAGGATACTAGCAGCGACGCTTATGCTCGCGCTGTCTCCCTCCACTCCTGAATAGGCTTGCAGGAACTGTATGTGTATATCATAATTAGTAAGAGGCTCCTTTGCGTAAAGCTTTACTATCGCTGAAACGTTCTTTACTGCTTCCTGGGCTATCTCCCCTAATTTACCGGTAGCTATTATCTCCCCCGCTCCTTTACGCATGCTCTTTGTTATTATAGCTTCTATTGGTAAAAGCAGACCGGAATCCGAATTTTCTATAACAGCCAGACCGTTTACTCTGCCTATCCTGGATCCTTTGTTCTGTATTATATCATATTCTTTCTTCTCCTTTATGTACTTTGAAGCTATCTGCTGTTCGAATGACTTAGCGAATTTCCTGGAGCGCTCTATATCTGCAACGGTAACCACAGAGTGTCTATTTTCTTTTGCAACGTCTCCAGCGACCCTTATAACGCCACCAAGATCCCTAAGGAAAAGAGTAAGAGAATTCTTTCTGCCTGCTTTACGTCTAGCTTCTTTGACTATCTCAGCAACAGCTTCGCGTGAAAAAGGAGGTATCTTCTTGTCCTTTGCGACTTCCTGCGCTACGAATCTGGCTATTTTGTCCCTGTTCTCTTGTGTATCGGGCATAGTATCATTCATATAAACTTCGTAGCCGTATCCTCTTATCCTGGAACGTAGCGCCGGGCTCATGTTCGATATGGAAGCTGGGTTGCCTGCACCGACCAAGACGAAATCACAAGGAGCTGGCGTTGTCTTTACCATAGCACCAGCGCTTCTTTCGCTTCTTCCAGTTATCGTCGCCTTCTTGTCCTGCATAGACGTAAGAAGCTGTATCTGCATCTCTGGCGACAGATTGGCTATCTCATCTATGAAAAGGACTCCTCCGTTCGCCTTGTGTATGTCTCCTAACACGACTCTTTCGTGGGGTGGAGTTCCGAGCCCTCCAGACTGGAATGGGTCGTGCTGAACGTCACCTAAAAGAGCTCCTTCATGTGCACCAGTAGCGTCTATGAAAGGCGCATGCTTCATTCCTGAGTTGTCTAGTAAGAGTTTCGGTGAAAAAACATTGATCTTAGCTCCTCTGCCTATGCGGTATAGCAATACCACTATAAGAAAACCTATCAACATTGTTATTATGAACAACGTGCCGGAAATCTGATTGGCTGCCGCTAGTATCGCGTTTGGCTGATTTTCAACGAAAATGTTGACTATATAACTAGCTATAAAGAACGCTACAAGTATCCCTATAAAGATAAGCATGCTGTTACCGCTGTTCATAGCGGCCATATTCTTGGCTTTTGCCTGGGTGACTATCTTTTTACCTTCGCCTGCCTGCACTGTTTTTATTATCGGTTCGTTCTCATCTTTCGGGTTAGGCAGACATATCATGTCGACGAGTTTCTCTGCTGGTAAAAGTTCGGAAAGGGCCTGGCCTAACATACTTTTTCCTGTACCAGGTTGGCCGATAAGCAGAACGTTTCTCCTCTGGGTTGCGGCCTTCTTTATTATCTCCGTGGCCTCTTCCTGTCCTATAACTTGATCCACCATCTTTTGGGGAATCTTTATATCGTCTGTAGTCCTAAACTGAATCCCAAATTCTTTATCAGTCATATCCTCTTCTTAACAGGTTACCCCTTATAAGCTTTGTATTTTAACGTATATTTTGCCCTATAATACAGGACTAGGAGCTTCCTCCTCCGATGGAGAGGACACTATGCTTGATATTATCATTATATCGTCTATCGCTCTGACTAGGTTGTGCTGTATTATCGCACCTCTTGCGCCTTTTATCATTTTGGACAGATTAGAAGATGAGCCTGCTTTTACTCTCCAGCTGACTATTCTGTTATCTTGTATTATAGCTTCGTCTATCTCGCCGAAATACGAACCACTGTCAGTGAACACTTTTAGCCCATAGGTGCTTGTTACGTTCTTTAATTTTAACGACATATATTAGCTTCTCTTTGCGAGCTTATATATTTAACTGTTACAAAAAGATTATAAATGCACTTCCTCCCAGCTTACTCTCCCGTTCTCTACTGCGTCTTTAACGAGCTTTTCAGAAACGTTCAACTTAGAAGAGCCTGTTTTTATCTCAACAAACTTTATATCGACCTTGGCGTTGACGCTTTGCTGGTCTGACAGGCCCTGAAAAACTACGTAGTCTATCGGATCGCCGACGAATCTAAAATCGGCTACATTACCAAATTGTTTAGATATGACCGGGAACAACTTCTCGCTGATTTGTCCCTTTACTATCGCTCTCTGCGCATTAAGGGACCTCTCCACTTCCCTGGATAATTCTTTTTCTCTCCATTCTTCGAAAGCTCTTCTGACGGAATATTTATATAAGAAATAAGATACAACCCCAAGAACAGCGGATACTATTATCACGCCTATTATAAAGCCCAGAATAAATTCGAACGTCATTTATACATATTGTTTTCATTCGATAATAAAGTTGTCGGGGACGAGATTTGAACTCGCGACCTCCGCCTCATGAGGGCGGCGTACTACCGCTGTACTACCCCGACTTTTGTATTATACTTTTATATGCGCGAGACATTTATGTCTTTTTCTACTTCAAGTGGAGAAGCGACATATAGAATTTGTTCGTTCTTGATGTGAATAGGTATAACTTATACTTACGCTTCCGCCGACTGTTGCCGTACCGGAAGACGGGACCGGATCGTATATATTGTTTACGACTAGATACTGATTATTAATATACTGACATGTATAGTTCACACCCTCTCCTACTGTGAATGCATACGAGTTTCCGCTCTGTGATTGGGCGGAGGTTATGATATCATACGAACTTGTGCTAGTCGAGTTAATTCCGTTAAACTTAACCCACCATGAAGCACCAGATGGTAGGCCGGTTTCGTAGAACGCAGTCTGTGTCGATGTAGGTATTCTGAACGTTATGTGTTGCGTTTTCCCTGCATTTAAGTTACCAACTCCTGGTGAAGGAATGTATCTACCTTGCGAAGACACCGAAAACTTATAGTTTCCAGATGGTGAAGTTATCATTATGTAAGGTGAATCATTGGATCCTACAATTCCATCATAAGTAACCTTCCAATTGTCTCCCCCAAGTAAACCGGTCTCATAGAATGTTGTTGTGCATACTGTGTTCGCCTTAAACGTTATCTGAAGCGTATTTCCTGCTAGAAGATTTCCTGAAGAAGGACTAGGTGTGTACGTAGACTTGCAAGACGAAGACGAGTTCTCTATTGTAGGCACGGAGAAACTGTGCTCTCCTTTTGGAGATAAGAATGATATAGAATCGGATGTTGATGTCTTCGTGATCCCATAATAAGTAACATTCCATTCTATACCATTAGGTAGGTTATTCTCTGCGAACACAGTGGTCTCAAAGTGATATAATGACAGGTAAGTACCAAAATCGGAGGGTACCTGATATATTTGCACTGGTATTATATCGTACGTCTTTGGTGTGACCAGCAAAGAGTAGCTTACATCCCATATAGTCGGTAGATTATAAGCCAGATAATACTTGGAGGATGTAGTGTAAGTCTCATTACTAGGCGTTTGTAGTATGCAATTGACGACGTATCCATACAGCTGGTTGTTTATAGAATTACATTCTTCGTCGGAGGAAAGGCTTATTGCCCATGAGCCACTGCCTTTGTATGTGGATGTAAACACTCTACTATTCCCGTTGGAACAAGCTGAGTTTAGGTTCGTGGCGCTTCCAACCGTATCGAATAAGTTAACCGAAGGAGAAGACGTGTTTCCATTCTCGCTTACGCTGTAGAATTGTACTGAATGCAGCCCTTCTGCCAGAGTGCCGAGCGGTATGAACACTCCACTAGAGTAAGACTGTGGAAGACTCTGCCCAGAACACAGTTCTCCTTCGCCTATTGAGAAAAGACCGTAGTCAGGTGATCCCGAAACACAGTTCTTGGACGTCCCACCTGTGAATATATTCATAGCATAGTCGTAGGCACTGCCATTAACGAATCCTGGTATCCCACTTATCTTTAGGTACTTATTTTGTAGCATTAATATATTCAGCATATCAAATGGATACATAGAAGCTTCGGATAGCGCGACAGACATAACGTTGGACAACAAAATGTTCGTTGGGTATATATGCGTTATCATGTTCGTGAATTCTTTCTGTGATACGGATAAACCGGACATGTACTGGTCTTTTATCTTTGTACTAGAACCGCTCTGTGGTATAGTTATATTTGTAACTAGAGCTGAATTTAACACCCCAATGCCGACTCCTAATTCTGCGGACGACGATGTATTAGAGTATTGGAGTACGAATGAGGATTGTGTACTGTTAAAAAGTCCGAAGTGATCAGCCATACATCCGTCTGACACCGTAGGTTGGGTATAACCACTCCCAGAGAACCCATTACACCCGGTTGGGACAGCACCATTTGTTGAATTCCCGTTCTGTTGAGTATAAGTCGTATAAGATGTTATTTCAGTGTAGTTTTCGCTCAAGCAGGAAGGATTTGTGTTTATTTTCATAGACAGTGAAGTAGGTAATGAAACACAGGATTCTATCGTGCCTGTATATCCTGATGGACAGCTATACGTTTCTGTATATGTACCTCCAGATATAGTCTGGCTTACTGTAGGTGACGACAAGTTCAATGTATCTCTGCCTATCTCACAGCCGCCTACTTCTGGTAGAGTACTGTAAGATGAGGTTATAGGGTTGTATATGCTCTTCGTGAAGCTTGTCCAATCCGCTATGTTATTGTTTACGTTATTGGCTATAATATCTGTAAGATTTCCACAAGTGAAGTTAGCCAGCAGCCCTGTCTGCTCTGATTGTTGAGCTGAAATAGAATTCACATCTATTGTCATGGCTTCGCTGACCACGTAAGGATAAGAGGGATCTGAATAAGATGCTTCACTGCACGTGGCAGTAAGCCCATAAGAATTAGGTGTAACTGGAGAGGATAAAGATGTTGTTTCCACGTTCGATGAACAGAAAGTACCTGAATTACCGTCGCTGCATGAAACTGTCGTATTCTTGTATGATATTGCGCCTGACGTGGAGTTAGCGGCATAAACCCATCCATTACAGTCAAACGATACGTCTAATTTAGTCACCGGTGCTCCTGAGGAGTTATAATATAATACACGGTATTCTGCCGAGCTGGTATCACTAGTCACAGAAGTCGGTAAGTTATTGAACTTCAAACTTCCATTGGTGGGCATACACGAAAAGGAGTAGCTACCTAAGTTCCCAATGTAACATCCCCCTCCAAACGAGCCCACAGTAGGTATGCCTTCTAAGGTATCATAACTCCCTGCTGAAATCACCGTAGGAGTAGGCTTGGTGCAGTAGGTCATACTCCCTATAGTATAATTGGCAGGACAGGAGTTTATTAGAGATATACCTGGAGTACTGTAGATTACTCCTCCCGGGATACCTGTACCGGGTGCCAATCCAGAACCGGTACTGACGAGTGCAGTATAATTGGCGAGAGAATACTCTCCTGGGTTATTAGGATCGTAATTTACCCAACTATTGTTGACGTAAACCCTTGGCCACGCCAAGACGTATAATTTTGATCCACCAGATAGTTGTGTAACTGTCGAAGTTATATTCTTAGTAAGACTGCAGTCTGCATACAGAGTCTCATTAACCGTGGTGCCGTTCGGATCTGTGGTGCTTATATTATATATCCCAGGTCTATAGATAAGATTCACGGTCTCGCCACTGGTAGTTGTATAGGAGTTGTTTTCTGCCCCTGCTTGTGAGGTATATGTAGGTCTTCCATCTAATATACAATAAACATTATTGTAATCCCCAGACGAGTTATAAACGGAAGAAGGCAGTGTTATGCCTTTTGCGCTATTCTGGCTATTGCTAGAGCTCATATTTGGAAAACAGGAATAATTTATATTAATGCCCGTATAATTCGACACGTTCAGCTGTTGTTTACCCTCGTATATCTTTGAAAATGAACTATAGCCCACGAATTTAGGAGGAGGCACGTATAAAGTATCACCATTATTATTCTCTGCATAGGAGAAATTGGATACTAGATTATCCGCTACTTGGAACGACAACGGTGAACCTGATGATAATATAGTATCCGTTATTAACGATGAATCTTTGAAGAAACAGTACGTGCTAGATACTACTTGGGAAGGGTTTGTCACCTGGTAAGCGCTATTCGAATTATATTCTATCCCGCTGAAATTCTCATTCCATACTATGTGTTGCGAAGCCGAATATGACACTTCGAAACAGTCGCTTATCGGCCCACTAGATACCTCTGCTATGTTTGCCTGTGACGCTGAAACATTGTTTACTAACAAATCTCCAATGGAAGCTCCGCCATTCATATATAAGTTTTCTATGCACGGACCTACTGAAGCTCTACAATTCCCTAAGAGAGTTGTGTTGTAAACACCGGTAGATATACTTACGCTGTAAGGATTGGAAGAAACATTTATCCAATTGTCTGGATAAGTGAACGGGGAGGGGTTTTCTCCTCCAAATATTATGTACGAATCTCCATTGTACGCTTCGCTACTATTCGCTATAACTGAGTATGTGCA
The DNA here is from genome assembly GCA_021850635.1 of Nanobdellota archaeon. GTDB lineage: Archaea > Nanobdellota > Nanobdellia > Parvarchaeales > Parvarchaeaceae > Parvarchaeum. The sequence continues at coordinate 12,921 of JAJZLM010000021.1, read as the reverse complement.
CGTAGAACCAGACGATGATAGAACTTGGTACGGTATTTCAGCGAATGGATAAGGCGAATCACCCAAAATTCGTATGCTATTACACTGACCCTCCGTATTGAACGTGAAGGTTAGAGGAAAACTGTCCTTACTAGCGTTAAAGCTCAGATTATAAGCATTAGATGGTGTATCCGCTACAGCTACAGGAGAGATGCGTATGAATTTCCCTGGTTTTGCCCTCTGTAAGTTCAGTAATGCATCTGTCTCCGAGATAGACTGTCCATTGCTTGTTAACGTGAAAGTTAGGGAGTAGTTCCCGCCTGGGGTGATAGCGCACTTACTCGATGAGTGATTGAATATACCGTCTGTAACTACCACATCACCTAAGCAGTTGGTGTATGAGTAACCGCTACTGTCCGCGGATATTTCATAAAGGCTGACATTCTGCGAATTTAGAGGTAACCCATTGTATGTTATCATGAGGGATTTACCGGTCATGTTTTGGACAGTAGTCCCTAGTCCTATATCTCCGCTTATCAGATACTGACCATCTGATGCATTCATGAACACCGCTCTTACCCCTGTGAAGGGGGCATCCAGCGCGCAGAATATACTTCCATTAGGAGCGTTGTAGTAGCCTGGTCTTATCTCGGATGCAGATGATAAGTTATACGGTTGCGAATTCAACGTGTCGACTATGTTGCAGTTGAACGGGGTTTCATTCGCATAGTAGAGGTAAACTTTTGAATTTGTCAATATCTGTGTCTGCGGAGGAAGACCGAATAAAAGCGTGAAGCCATTAGACATAGACGCACTAATGTTAATGTAGGCAGTGTATACTCCTCCGTTATTTGTAGAGGAGGATAGATTAGAGCCGACAAAATACACACCGTTCGCTTCTGTATCTGACATGTTCAAATCCGAGCTGTTGTACAATTTTGCGTAGAACGGGCCATAAGTAGAACTTATCACAAGGTCTTTATAGTTGACTGAAGAAGAAGTCATACACGGCGAATCTGAAGACGATACAGACACCACCCCAGAGCCGTTCGACACTAGGTTTAATGCGTTGCATCCTGAAACAGAGAGAGTTACGCTTTTATCGGAGAAAGTAGATGAATTTATCAACGTTCTTGTACCTACTATCTTAATTACGGAGTTGTTACCCCTTACGTTGCTGACAAACATTGTCGCACCGTAAAGAGAAGTTGGCACAGTAGAGGTTGATTGTAAAGGAGCAGAAGACAGAGATGTATACAAAGAAGATATACTGTTGTAAATAGTGGGCTCATCTCCTTTGCTTATGTAAACGAACGCCTCCTTTGTGAATAGATTATTAGATGTTCCATTTATGGAAGGAGACTCCAGCTGCATGGATACTGATGAGATGGGATACACAGGTATGTTATTGTAGTTAAGCACCACTGAATCGGTATACGGCATGAACAACAGCCCTCTCCAACGGTTTATGAGCACATTGTCTACGTTTGAATTTGTCTGGTAAAAGCTACTGACTGCATATCTTAGATTATATGGAGATACCTTTTGAGTGCTCCAGAACACGCTGAAGTCGTTTATGTTATCCTGCGAAGCAAAGCAGGATATAGATGACCCTGATAGCCAATTCTTCTCTGCTATAGAAGAACCGGAGTTTATATTGAATGAATACGACCCGCTGCCGTTGGTCACATTGACGCTCGGGAGGACGCTAACGTTGAGCTTATTTTGTACGCTCTGTTCACCTATCGAGATGTTCAGAGAATCTGAATATATAGATATACCTTTAAAAGCACCTTTTATTAAGTTCATATTATAACTGACCATATATTGAGACAATGGAGAAGGGTTATTTGATGATGGGTCTATGAACTCATTGTTATGAGTCAAGTTGCTGTAGACAGTTCCTGATGCGACTAATGGGTCTACAGGCATGCTAACGCCTATCTTGTCTTGTGGCCCACTACCGGAAGTTAACCAGGAAACTTTGAACGTGTTGCCGAAATACACGCTGATATTTTCTTTTTTAGATATCAGCTTCGACAGTACGCTTACCGGCACTTCTATGGTGAAAGTTGCTGTCCCTCCAGGCGCTATCAGCGGAACGCCAGAGTTATCAGAACTTGAATGCGAGAGGAATGCATTTGAAGTCCTTATTACATTTGAATTTACTGGTCCTGTAGATACGCTTGGCGCGTACATCCACAGCCCCAACAAAGAATTATTATAAGGACCTGCTAAATAGTCCTGATTCAACTGGAAAAGACTCTGTAATGGAATCGGATTCAGTATGCTGCCGGGTTTATAAAAGAACATGTCGGTATTAAGTAGGTTATTGTATCTAACGTCTATGATTCCGTTGGTCTGTGTTTCCATTTCATTTAGGAATTCTTCGTATACGTTGTACGCACTGTCTTGCCCTCCATTAGAAGCGTAGAATGCGCTACTCACATTGCTATTCCCGAAAAGGACCACAAGGTACGGTCTAGTTATGTTAGCGTTGCCAACATTCTTTACGGTTATAACTAAGGAAGCGTCAGAACCGTTAGAATTGAACGATGGACAAGCAGTGGAAATATTCTGCAGGAACATCGTAGAATTAGCTGTTGGATCAGTTATGTTTTTCTGACCATCAAAATAACCACAGAAATTTCCGCCGTTATTCGCTATGTATATCGAGCTTATCCATGCATCTTTTATAGAGGCGTTTATTCCATCTGGCGTACACGATACTTTATTTGAGAATATACCATCTTTAAAGTTCATATACGAACTATAATCTGGAGAGAAACAGTTTGTGTTGTTGAACAGTCCGTTACACTCCCCAGCTGCAGAAGTGTAGTTTTCGTATATAGTCGGTGGTATTATCCTGGTGAAACTTGGAGAAGTATAAACCCCCGTAGTTGTGTTGAAGCTTTCACCATAGAAACAGAAGCTATCCATAGCTCCATTTGTAAATGTGTTAAGAGTAGAACTAGAATCGTTACCGGGAGCAAAAGGCTGTACGTCCAAACCGTTTTGAGTGGTGGATTGCCATAGTCTATAATAGGATATCGGGTTTATAGACTGCGTGTCTTCGAACGTACAGTTCTGTTGTATACCATTTGTTTGTGTATTCCAGCTACAGAATGGAAACACCCCATCCTCCTTAAACATCTCAACAGTCACATCGCTTCCCGGTGGATACGTGGTAAGCGTAGGGTAGTAAGCCGACTGTACATTTGGCAAAGAATATGTATCAGCTGTAAGCTCTCCAGATGTTACTAACTGAAGAATATTAGATGCAAACCGTTTTTGGTATGACTTAGTGTAAAAACTAGCCACCTCAGAATCGCCCGCAAACACTTCGGCAGAAAATCCCTGCGAATTAGAACTAAGCGAATCGTAGCTGGAATTTATAAGCGTACCGAAGAATCCTGAAGTGTTAAGGTACTGCACATCTCCTTTATTACCAGCTGGGAACTTAGCGTAGTTGAACGCTTTCGCGATATAATAAGTGAATGATGCCGGTAATTCACCCTCAAGTACAGGAACATCAAGTGAACTAAGCGACTGCATCCAAGAGGTTCCTCCAAGCCAGTACAGCAAGTCAGTACTCGCAGAATCCGATGCCAGTCCCGTAGAGGGAGTAAACCCGCTCAATGACATTATCGCAGGTATACTCCCACCAGAAGACATACTTACATATGGCAAGTAATTATTTAGAAAAGTTGAACCACAAGACACAGCGGGGAGTATCAACGTTGTTCCGCTAGGGGACACGGCTGCACCGGTGTTAGAGTTGACCCTCACGCTGTTGTTTATCGCGTAATAATAAGGACCTCCGGATGGAGACGAACCAGTATAGTTATGGATAGTGCTAAGACTCCAATTTATAAAATTAGGATAATAGGTAGGCTCATTAGTTACTCCTCCTATGGATGTGCTTGATTCTGGCAGACACAACTGCAAACTAGTAGGATTTGCTTCTCCGGTTATGCCTGAAAATAGGTTGGAGTAACTTATACCGTTTATAGTATCTCCGTAGCTGCACGCTGTATTGATAGAATCTGATTCTGGAAATCCAAGGTAACCGACCAAACTGGTGAACTGCGAGAAACGAGCCGAATAACCCCCCACTATGTGTGGGGTTGGTATACACGCAAAGAATACGTATGTGCACGTCCAATAAATGTGTGGGAAACTTATCGAGTCCTCTGCAGAACATCCCTCTACAGCGCCGTTGCTTGTTTTAATTGTACCTGGTATGAATTTCTCGTTTAAGAATACGTTACTTTGTACAGGATTGTTCGATGAAACTATCTCGCTTGAAGTCACAGAACTGGTTACTTGTGGTGTGGAGGAGAGAGTAGCCAGTCCAGTCTCCAAATTATGTACTCCAGTCAGTTGATGCTGAGTCGTGCCTGTGTTGCTGACTATTAGTTGTAATCTGATGGCGGATATTAATACAAGGACTATTATTATAGAAAGAAGGACTAGATCAAATTTTCTTTCCATATCAGCCCATTACGCTCCCCCAATTATCGTACGACTGCGAGTTTAGAACTTGCAGGTCTGGGTATAACGGGTTATAATTGGACGTGTATGATATTTGTCTATATGGAGAATAGGTAGCGTTCAGGACGGTTATAGATAAAGACGGGCTTATGGTTATACATGCAAATTGTCCGTAGTAACTGCTCAATGAAGAGTTGTATATGAACGGATAAACAGGACCTGTCTTGATAAGCCCTACGCCCCCAACCGATAATTCTGGTGCAGGTGAAGGCGGTTCGTACTTGTAGTAATTGAATATAGACGCTATCTTGCCTGTAGTATTAGAGAAAAATAGAGGGAACACATACGACGCGTTGTCTGTGTACTCATTTGCGCTTGTTATACCGTTTCCGTATACTACATAAAGAGTCTGCGGTACAGAAGATGAAAGATTGACCCATACAGTGCCGCCAAGCTGGAGAGGCGTTTGATTCCACCAGTACATCTGCTCAACAGCCCCGGATTTATACACCCCAAAAATACGTAGAGAATTCAGCGACAACGCGCCGTAGTTATAATTCTGGTCTAGAAGTATCTGCGCCTGGTACGCGCTGGATAGGCTGAGCTGGTTAAGAGCTATCATATTATAGTAAGTCGAATTTGTGCTGGATAAGCCGAACGATTCTTGTAAAGATGGATTAAGGGTAGAAGCTGGCTCAAAACTATAAACAGTGTTGACAGGCGAATATCCTTCTACGTAGTTTGTAACAAACATATAAGGGATGGAGTCCTCCGTCGGCAGAAAATCTGTGCTCAAACCTATGAAATGTACCCCCTTTATACCTGACCTGAACCATCCTGTTACGTTGGATATTGAAGCCTGTTCTATTCCGTCTGCATAGAAATTTAGATTATACCCGGAATATACCGAACCGTACACATTTACCTGCATATTCATTAGCACGCCAGAAGCAGAGCCAGCCGGATATGATGCTAGTTCAGTCTCTCCTTTTGGTCCATAAGAAAACACCGAGTCAGTAGAGCTGCTTGGGTTCATCTGAACGTATGAAAATCCATTCTGTAGATTCTGATACTGACTGAGTATCAGATTGAATGAAGGGTCCGGGCCACTCATAACAACCCCAGTGTACACCGAAATATTCTGCGGCAGAGGCAAGATAGAGTTATTGTAGGATACCATAGACCAGTTGTCTGGGCCGTCTTTAGACGGAACCGCACCCCCTCCTTGCATGGATATCAATCTGTATTTATTCGATGAGTACGTGAAATTCTGGCCGTCTATTACTACATAGGATGGGCACGAATTTCCTTCAGTGAACCATCTTTCATATCCATAAGGTTGCGCGCTGTCGAAATTGCTGAATTCGTACTTCTCTACTCCGGCGTTTCCTGTCTCGACATAAGCGATACACGTAGTGTTTAGGAATTGTCTGGCTAGCAGTGGCGCACAGTTGAGGTAAGTTTTACTCAAAGACACGAGCGTTTGCGAGAACCCAGGATAGCCTGTTTTGTATGGGTCATTCTGTATCCCGCATATCTCAGAAGGAGTAAGCCTCAATCTATTTACATATCCGAAATCTAAGGATATCGGTATCCCTATAGTTTCCTCAGAAAAATTACCGGATACTTGTGATTTTATTGAGAAAGAGTAGTTTACAGAGGAGTTATAATCATTGTAAGTGTATCCTCCATACGGCGGACAGGTGTCCGCTTCACTGAAATTAGCGGACAGATTGAGCACGTTTATATTGAAGGGAGTCCCCGAAAGGAACCCCAACTCTATAGGTATCTGATCCTGGAACAAGTTCTTCAGGTCAGCAGAAGCTGTCTGGGAAAGCAGATTTCTGCAGAACTGTATATCCGATTCACTCTGGCTGCAGTTGTACACTGTAGTCCCGTAGTACGGTTCAGCCACCCTAGACAATTCGTTTATCAGATATGACGCTCCATTTGGAGAACCTAGCGCAAATAGCATGGCACTGTACCAATCATATTTGGGTTGTCCATTCACGGAAACGGTCTTCATGTTAACTACATGTGCAGCATTGTTCAGATAATTATCTAGTGCATACTGCGCGAATCCTGTTACGTTACCGTTGTTGACTGGAAAAGTATTGTTCACGAAAGCAATACCCATCTGCATTAGAGTGCTTAGATAATCACTGGTGGTTAAGTAACCGCTGACACTTATACAGTTTGTAAGTGTGAACTGTATCTCGTTGTAGGAGGCGCATACCTGTGGGTTATAAAGAGGGAACAGCGATATAGAAACCGATAATTGTCCATTATTCGGGAAAAGAAGGTTCTGACTGCCACTGGTTTGGAATTCGTTTATCAAGTACTTGTAGTAAACGAAGTCAGGTTGTAGAGGTAGGATCGTATAATTATCTGGGTATATAGCGAACGCTCCATTTGGGTAGCTGGTAACAGTGAATGTATACCACGTACCAAGATAATCGAAAGCTGAATTATTGTATACCTCTATCTGATCTGGTACTCCGACAGCAGTGTCTTTAGACATAGCCGAAGCTAAAGTGTACACGTTAGGGTCTACTAATGGGGTTATAAAGAACTCAGGCTGGCCGCTGCTGTCCCTAGAGTCGTATATTACAGCCTCAGAACCGGATTTAAAAGTGATTAGTGAGAATTGCGCATCTGGAGCTAATCCAGCCCCGCTGAAGAAACTGGACCGTGCAACAGTCTGGCTTAGCAAGCCGCTGATTATGTCCGAAGGTGGGTTTATCACAAATCTGCTTCCATTAAGGTTTAATGTTAGTCCTATACTGCCGTTGAAAACATAGTAACTCTGATTTTCGTTGTATACAGCTACAGCAGCGTTGATAGGGTCATAAATTATCTTGTATATATCTTGTAGATATGGGGCAGAGAAATTTCCTGCAAACATTCCCGTGTTAGTCTTGGTCAGATTAAGATCCAGATAGGACGTTATATCCAATCCACTGCTGTTGACTGCGCTAAACTGGCTCTGATTAAGAAGATGCTCTAGACCGAACAGCAATTCCTGGTTATCCGGCAAACACGTATTTCCTGCAAGATTATCCCAATAATATATTTTGTCCACTGGTATGAACGGCAATCTTGTGCTTGCGTTTATATAGCCGCAATTTACGGAATTACCGGAGTATATAGGTTGTAGATTGAGGGCATCGAAAAGCTGCGCTTTATCAAAAAGATAGTTGGCCTGTTGTACCAGGTAATCCTTCTGTGCTAAGCTCTGGTATATACTGGTCTGCGCTACAGTTTCTATTTGCGAGCTCATGCCGACGTAATTTATGTAGGTGAAAGCATTATATAAAACGAATATAGTAGCAGCTACCATACCTAATATTACTATTATATTAGCTTGTCCTCTCTTGCTTATCATATCAACTACCTATCAGCCCAAAGACAGTGTATTGGTTGGCCGGATCCTCTGGATTATACACAGGTAACGAACAAACGGTAGACCCTACTGTCGCTGGTGGTATAGAATTCAGATATACTTTCATATTGTAATCGTTGAGCATCACTGAGTTGGCTTCGGATATCCCATTAAACACACTCAGAGAAAAAGAAGAGTAATACATTATCATATCAGAATATAATGATGTAGAATTGGATAGCGAGTTTTGACTGAATGTTGAACTTAGAGTACAAGACGCACCGCAGCTTGCAGAAAGAGACGCTGCCCTCGAAGCTTCCGATGCTAGATATTGCGAGGGGTTGTATAGCTCGAGAGTATTCAGGGAAGACGCAGTATGGACGTAATAATCTCCATAAAGAGTGGAAAGAGCGAAGTTACACCCTTCAGTTATAGGTGCCTGATCCACCGCGGTTACTAGATTAGCTGTTATAGCACTATTCAGAAAATAGACAGCTAGGACGGACAAAACTATCGCGGCTATAGGCGCCATCGCCAGATCTAGCAGAGTCAACTGAGCTTTTTTTGACAGTTTTTTACGGTGAGTAAGGCGATAATCCATAGTATATCTCCACATTTAATATTCCGCTGTTCTGAAACAGTGGTTGCCCTTGTCCATTCGTGAACTGGATTGTAACTGGAAAAGATTCTGTATAAGTGTCCTCAGAAAACAGTGTAGACAACGCAGCGTACTGGGGCACTATACTATTATGCGAGTTTGAATTTAAAGCCACAATAACGTTAATTCCCAACGTCCCTGCTGAAACTATCCCAAGAGCTACACTGGTACCTATGCTCAGACCTAATGCGACGTACTCACCGTATTGCGCTACTTGGTTCATAGTGTTTTCAAACATACCGAAATTAGCCCCATAGTTAAGCTGCGGAAAATTGGACATAGTTACCGAGCCATAAGACCCCAAGTTGGATGGGTCTTGCGTATCTATGAGCTGTGCACTTACCCCTGTAAATGCGGCGAGCCGACTAGTAAGGACGGGTATCTGCGTCGCACCGGAGAAGTAAACGTATTGTATGCACGATAGGAAACGATTCGTAATAAATTTATTTACGTCTATCACCCCTGGTTCCGTGTCGGATACTGAGTATACGGGCCCTCCCTGAAGAGCTGGACTGTTAGAATAATAGTTCATATCAAGTTTGTAAGCAAAACAATTAGGCGACGTTATAAACCTCGTACCTATCGCGGACGCAACAGATTTAGCATTCGCAAAAACTGCGACACTGTTTATGTTAGAAACGTTGAATGACAACACCACCAACAGTAGAGCAAAGGATATCATGAGTATGCCGGCATTTACGAACGACATTACCTCCATTAAAGCCATTTTTAATCAGCCCCCCGATCCATATGTTCCTCCATAAGAGTTATAATTATTCGGGTACACTCCGAATATAAGAGCATTGCTAACTAAACTCAAGTTAAGATCACCGGATACGTTCTGCACGCTGAATGTAAGGTTTGTATACTCAGTTGAATAATAGCTATAATTTTCCATTTGATTATTCGGTGTGTAGAATGATGTTATATCACGGATCACGTTAGTCAATATAGATGTTTGAAGAGAGTTGAGAAGCCCAGTAACATACGAATTATGCAGTATAGACGGGACTAGATTCAGCATAGGGGAATCTACTCCCAGGATCACTTTTAGACCATATGCTTTTGAGGATGGGATATAGTTACCTACAAAGTTATTGCTTAAGGTAATACCATTACCAAAATTATAAGTAAAAGCAGGAAGAATAGATGAAGCTGGTGGTATAGAAAAACCTATTACAGATTTATTGTTAAGGAAGAAAGCGTTTTTTCCTATCTCAGACCTGAGAAATGCGGGATTCGTTCCTTGTGTGAATATGATATGTTCTTTCCCGCTGGTCATAGAAGACACATTGAAACACGACAGTGGGATACCGTATTCTGTAAAACTGCCGCTGTAACCTGTATCTATAGGCTCCCCATTAGCATCCATCGCTACACTGTAAAGGCATACTAAACTGGATTTCGTAGAATTTGTTATCCCTATAGCGTACTGCGGCGGCAACAATATACTTATATTTCTGCTCGTGGAGGAAGGTGCCAATATTTTGTTTATGAAGTCTGAGGCAGTATTTGGAAAAAGGAAATTATTTTTGGAACACATTGTATTGAAAAGACCTTGGCTCACAGAGAGAGTTATATCCCCTCCATTCTCTGGTAGTATCATCGTTTGCAGATTTGTGCCGGGCTGAGAGCTTGTAGTTGCGATACTACACAGGTCGGATTGGTCTGTTATAACTGGAGCACCAACAGCAGTAGGTCTGCCGTTAGACTGTCCATTTATGTATATCTCCCCCCCATATCCTAAGAAATATGTACCTAGCTGAGTCACCTCGTTTATCTTTGTATAGAAGTTAAGAGGCGTGATAATCGAACCGATTACGGTCATACTATTACTGAATGCCGTGTTAAGGTTTACGCTCTGAGGCATTACTCCCAAACACGATGCTGTCTGGCCGTATACCAACATAGCTTTGCTCGCTAGAAAGGACCCCATAGATACCAAGGGATCGCTTGGAGAACTAAAAGTAGCCGATCCAGCAAATTCATTAGGGCTGCTCAACGAAGCAGGCACTTTCACACCACTTATAGGTGTTGCATAGGGGTTAGAAACTACATTATTCGAGTACGCTGCCATCTCATTGATTATATTCTGTTGAAGTATCGCCTCTCCTACAACATCCTGTATGCTGTTATACAACTGTACCGTCATAGGTATATTCTGAAAATCTTCTGTAGAGACCAGTAGCTGGGAATATTGTATTACCTGCAGATTGAGCGCTGAATCAGTAGCTGAGGTTAAAGGTTCTCCTGTAACATACGTGGACAGGAGCTGTCCTGATATGAGTTGCCCAGCTGGAGAAAACGCAGGTATCGTCGGATCTTTAACCTGAACTCCGTTCGTGATATTAGAATCCAACGACCCCACCAACTGGCCCAGCCAGAACGATGAAACGTACAGCCCTATGTTTGCTAACAATGATCTTATATGCGGGTGTTTCTGTAAAAACAATGAAGTTTTCTGTATTCCTTTATTTAATGTCCCTAAAAACGAATTCTGTACCTGCTGTTCGCTTTGTATAGCATCTGATGCCAACGGCTCAGCGTTTTTTGCTTCTTCCTCTCCGATTTGAGACACTAAATCACTTCCTTCGGCAATACCTAATTCAGGCGCAACGTCTGTAAGCTGATTCAGGTTCTTGGTAAAAGTTTGCGCCATCTCAAAAAACTCCTTGTCCGTTTCACTTAACTGCGTTAACGCTCGGCTGGCCGCACCGACATTGGTTATAACACTGTTAGCTTCGTCCTCAGCTTCTCCCGCAGCAGGCGCTCCGTGAATAGGAAAGACCGTCAGCATGACACAAAACGCCATGCTGAACATGTTCTCTCCTGAATCCAATGTTGGACCGCTTGCGTACGATATATTGTACACTTTAGATCCGCCTGCACAGTCGTACGCGTCTATTGCTGGGCTCCAAGTACAGAGCGAATTATTCCCAGAGAGGGTTATCGTCATCGAAGAAGGTGCAGTGTACAGTGCATTTTTGGCAGCTGCCAGGTTATTTGCGAACAACTGCAAAGAATTTGCTCCGTTTTGGAAAAGCAGCCCCTGGAGCTGAGCAAAATACACACCGACAAGAAGAAAAGCTGCAGATAATATTAAAACAGCAACGCCTATCACTACCTGTGCGTTAACTTTTGACATATAATTAGTTACACATGTATAAATTTATGCGTGTGTTTTTATCAAGCGCGTATACTTTACAGTTATCCCATTATACCTAATTAATTGAACACTACTGAATAGTAAAGTATTTATATAAGTAGTTATCTAATAACGACATAAAGTATAGGAGGTTTATGAATATGGCAATAGGTTATTTTGTGGAGCTGGCTGTTAAAGCGAAAAGAAAGCACGATTTAGCTGGTTTGATTGATGGCATAACAGAAGGTTCTTTGCACGTTAAGATGTCGAGGGAAGGAATAAAAAACTTATATTATCTTAGCGAAAAGGACCTTAAAACAGCCGATTTCAACGCTTATATAACGACTACTCCATGGCTTAGGGAAGCTGGTGTTGACTTTTCGGATAAACACACTTCTAAACTTTTTGGAAAGAATATTATCACAGCATATAATCTGCTCTCAAAAAAATCTGGGAAAGATACACCAGGGAAAACCTTAGGTTTGATTGGATTATACGTACTAAACACTGATGGATCGAATAGCATACTATTAGAAGGACAAAATAATCCAAAACGTGATCTAATAACCTTGCCAGCTATAAAAGATAAACATATACAAAATGCATTTTACACGTTCGCGAGCGGATCCTTAGAACAAGGAACTCCTCTAACAAAGGTCGTATCTACTATTAATGAACTGTATAACTTAGACAATAAGAACCCTGCCGAAGCCTTAAAAAGATATACGGAGAAACACCCATACTAGTTGGACATAAAATACTCAAGACACCACCATAAGACTAAAAACGACAACCGGTAAGACTATCCTATCTTTACAATTGGAGGATAAAGTAGATTCAAATAGTCAATAATTTCTATTTTATTTCTTCCTTGAGTATACTACATTTTTTTAGATACCATTCGTATTTTTTGATGTGCTTAGAAATTTCGCTAACAAGTTCTTTTGTTTCATCGTTTATGCTGTAAACTCTTTTTCTCCCCTTCTTTTTGACGTCTATAAACTTGCAGTTAAGAAGGCAGCGCAAGTCATGCGAAAGGTGTGTCTGTTCTATACCTAATTTTTTCTGTAGATCTCCTGCGCATAGGCTTTTTTTATAGAGTTCTGCGAGTATCCTAAATCTGTTTTTATTCGCAAAAGCATCGAAGAAAAGGTCAGCGGCTTCCATTATAATCCATCATTTACTATCACGTTCTCGAGCGCAGATATACCGCCTGCGAGTCCATCTCCAATATATAGAATCTTTCCACTTGGACTTATCAGA
>JAJZLM010000024.1 GCA_021850635.1 Nanobdellota archaeon | reverse complement strand
TAATTCATAGGGTATTGATATGGAGAAGTTTTACGTAACTACGCCGATATATTATGTGACCATGAAACCTCACATAGGTCATGCTTATACTACTATAATTGCCGATATACTAGCTAGATGGCATAGATTGAAAGGAGAAGAAGTTTTCTTCTTGACGGGAACGGATGAGCACGGTAGCAAGGTGCAGAAGGCAGCTTCAGAAGCAGGCAAGAACCCACAAGAGTTCGTAGACGGAGTGGTAGAGTTCTATAAGCAGGCGTGGAAAGCGCTGAATATTTCATATGATAAGTTCATAAGGACGACAGACGATTATCACATCGCTATAGTTAGAAAGTTTATAAAAAAACTGTGGGATACAGGAGATATATTCAAGTCTAAGTATGAGGGATGGTACTGCCTACCAGACGAGACATTTATACCAGAATCAGAAGTCCAGGATGGAAAATGCCCTTACTGCGGTAGAGCGGTACAGAAGATACAAGAAGATGCGTATTTCTTCAGCCTCTCTAAGTACAAAGATACTCTTCTTAGGGTATTCTCAGAGGACGAACGGTTCGTCATTCCAAAGAGCAAAGCAAACGAGATGGTGAGCAGATTAAATGGAGAGGTCAAAGACCTAGATATAACAAGACAGTCCATAGATTGGGGAATAAAGTTCCCAATAGATGAAACCCAGACTATATACGTGTGGGTGGATGCACTCGCCAATTATATCAGCGCTTTGGGTTGGCCTGATGGAGAGGACTTCAAGAAATTCTGGCCGGCTGATGTACATATTGTAGGTAAAGAAATATTGTGGTTCCATTCTGTTATATGGCCAGCGATGCTTATCTCGGCTGGTGTACCGCTGCCAAAAACCATACTAGCACATGGTTGGTGGACTGTAGACGGCCAGAAGATGAGCAAGTCTCTTGGGAACTTCGTTGATCCTGTGGAGATAGCGAACAAATATTCTGTGGATTCTTTAAGATACTTTCTTATAAAAGAGATGCCTGTCGGAGAAGATGGGGATTTCTCAGAAAGCGCACTAGTATCGAGGATAAACGGTGAACTAGTAGCTGATTTGGGGAACTTGTTATCACGTGTGCTTACTCTAGTGGATAGATATAAAGGAAGTATAAGTGGTGAAATAGAAGTCGATAAAGAATTAGACATAGAAAAGGTTTCTGATATGTTAGATAATTATAACGTGACTGGCGCTCTGGAAGAGGTATGGAAATTCATAAGGAGTATAAACAAATATTTCAATGATAAGGAACCGTGGAAGCTAGAGGGTCAGGAGCTTTCTAAAGTACTAAATAATTCTCTCGAGGCGCTCAGGATTATATCTATATTATTGGAGCCGTTTATGCCGTCAACGTCGCTTAAAATTAAGGAACAACTCGGTGTGGGAGAAGAAAAACTGGATAAGGCCAAATTCGGGCAATTTAGAGGCAAAGTAAAGAGGGGAGAGAATCTTTTTACTAAGGTAAACGCTAAAGTTTGAATGTTCTAACAGTACCTTTATGCAGTGTATACTTTAAAGTCCGTTGCGATAGCATCGTCTTCAGATACGACCAACGGATTTAAGTCTATATCCTTTATCATCGGATTTTCTTCCATAAGTTTCGCTAATTTTATAGTATAAGATATTATTTCATCTACTATCTTTCGCTTAGTTGCCGATGCCAATAGTCTTCCTATTTTTGAATTTCTAAGATTTGTTAGGTCTTCATCGGATATAGGTGCAAGCAAAAACGTTACTTCCTCTATTATATTCGCGTAGTCGCCGCCTATACCTATAGCAATCATAGGGCCGAACTGTGGGTCCAAATGTCCGCCTAAAAGTATCTCTATTCCTCCTTTCTTTGGAGTCACGTCCTTGTATACTTCAAAATGCGTGTATTTAATGTGGTCATCGGTCATCTTCGCTTTCATAGATTCGAACGCTTTCTTTAGTTCATCCTCATTTTTTATACCGACTATTACTCCACCTATCCTATGCTTGTGGACTATTTCGTTCGATCCCACTTTTAGGACACAAGGGTAGCCAGTTTTAACAGCTGCCTTTAGAGCATCTTCCTCTGTCTTTACCTTTACGCCCATAGCTGTTTTAATCGCAAGTTTATCGAAGATAGTTTTAGCGTCCAAGCCAAACAAATTAGTTTTTAGGTTAAGCTTGGTTTTTTTGACATTGGTCTTATTATAAGTAGAATAAACAGGCTGAGAAAAAGCGCTATAAGAATACATTCCTTTTATTATGTCCACAGCTTCGTGTGGATAGCTGTACACCGGCAGATTAATTTCTCTCAGCAGCCTCTTTGCTTTGGCAATCCTAGCCCCTCCCAAAAACACTGGGAGAAGAGGTAAGTCCTTGTTTTGCAAGTGGATTTCAGATATTTCCTTAGCAGTCTCTATAGGTAAGGACATTTCTTGAGGGGAGAATATTACTATTATCGGTTTGTTTAACGAGTAAACTGCCTCAAGTACTTCTTTGTATCGTTCAGGAGTCGCATCACCTAGTATGTCTATAGGATTATGTATATTAGCCTCACGGGGCAATATTTTAGACAGTTCATTTGTAGTATTCGCACTAAGTTTTGCAAGCTTTAGCCCAGCTGCATATACAGCATCCGTGGCTATAACCCCTGCTCCGCCAGCGTTTGTAACTATTATAACCTCATCGCTTTTGATCCTCAAACCCGGTGCATCACGCATGAAATTGAATAGGTCGTCTATGTTTCCTACAGATATTATCCCAGATTTTTTAAAAGCGAGTTCGTATGCTATGTCGCTCCCAGCAAGTGCGCCAGTGTGCGAAGACGCAGCTTCAGCACCACCCTTTGATTTTCCGCCTTTTAATACTATTATCGGTTTTTTCTTCGAAGTTTCTAGGGCACTTTTTAGGAAGCTTTTACCGTCCCTAAGCCCTTCTAGATAGAGAGTTATCGCCTTGGTATTTTCATCGTCTTTAAGAACTTCTAGAAACTTGGCTTCATCCATATCTATGGAATTGCCAACGCTTATTATCTTACTAAAACCTATCTTATCCAGCGTGGCATCGTCTACTATAGCACTGAGCAGCGCTCCACTTTGCGAAATAAAAGCTGTTTTTCCAGGGAACGGCTTCGAATTCGGATCTATGAAAGTAGTATTGTAATAAGGCTCTGTGTTTATCACACCCAAACAGTTAGGGCCTATTACACGTATTTTAGCGGTATTTAGGAACTTCTTTATAGCGTTCTCTAGTAAGACTCCACTATGTCCAGATTCCCCGAAGCCTGCGCTTATTATAATAGCAAAACTGACTTTCTTTTTTTCACAGTCTTTAAGTACTTGTAATACTTTCTCTGCTGGTATAGAGATAATTGCTACATCTACGTTTTCTTTTATCAAAGTGACTTTGGAGTATGTCTTGAGGCCCTGTATTTCATCAGAAGCCAAGTTTACAGGAAATATATTACCATGATAAGTTATCCGGAGGTTCTTGAGTATAACACTCCCGACCTTACCTGGGTCCCTGGAAGCTCCGATTATCGCGATGCCATCAGGATTAAAAAGTTTGTCGAAATTTGATGCCATAAATACCTAAATATGTTGATTTACCGTAACCATGACATCCTTTAAGCATTTGCTTAATTAAAGCATTACTATTGTTACTTAAAAATAGTTAATAAATATCAAAATATAAGTATTACTAAAAATATTTCTTTCATTATTATTTGTAGAATACTTACGGTTTATCTCTATCACATAAGTTAAAGGCTTATTTAAGGAGCAAAGTTATTTAAATCGAAGCTATCTATAATAGTTATCTAATTTTTAGGTGAAACAAGGGATAATGACAGAAGTTTGTGCGGTTTGTGGTTTGCCAAAAGATCTTTGTATCTGTGGCACTATTTCTCAAGAGACGCAGAAGATAAGGGTGTATACAAAGAACGTTTCTTTTAGGAAGGTAGTCACTATCATAAGTGGGCTCGATCCAAAAATCACTAATATAAAGAGTTTAGCCAAGACTATGAAAAATAAATTAGCATGTGGCGGCACCTATGATGATGGCTCTATAGAACTACAAGGAGACCATGTGGAAAAGGTGAAGAAGATACTAAAAGAGTCTGGTTTCTCAGAGTCTTCATTTGTATAACCTGCGCAATACAGAATAAAATTTTATCTGGGTATATACAACGTTATTAAATAATAAACGGTATCCGATATCTATGAATCGACAAGACCTAGATAAACTTTTTTCAAATGGAGTACTCGTTGACGCTTCGGTTGAAGGAGCAGACATCAAGAATGTAGACGATTTAATATCAAAGCTAAAAGCAAAGGGTACGTTCATCCTAGATTCTAGCGTGCTTCATGACCTATACTCTGGGGCTATAGAAGAAGACCAGAAACACGTTGATATAATTAAGAACTATGAGGGGGAAACGTCTGCTTCAAAGCCTGCAGATTGGGCAGCATATTTCAACGATAGGTTTAACAGGTTAAGGGAAATGCTTGTAGTTAAGGAAAACGGAGGGTTGATGTCTTTGTCACAGGTAAAGGGGATGCCATCCGGTTCAGACGTAAAATTCATAGCTATGATATCTAACGTCTCTATAAGTCCTATAAAGAAATTCATGATATTGGATATAGAAGACAATACAACTTCCTATAGGGCGCTTTCTTCGACTATACGGGAAGAAGTACTGCAAGACCAAGTCGTCGTAATAAAAGGAAAGAAGTCGAAAGACGCAGTGTTCGTGGATAGTATAATCTTACCAGACATAGCAGTCAAGGAACAGACTGATAAAAACATGCCAGATTCTTATGCTGTCTTTATTTCTGATATACACGTCGGATCTAAACTATTCGCAAGAGAGTCTTTTGAAAAGTTGATAAAATGGCTGAACCTAGAGATAGAGGAATACTCTAATATAGCAAAAGCAGTGGATTTTATAATACTAGCCGGCGACCTTGTGGACGGGATAGGGGTATATCCAGATCAAGAGAAGGAACTGGAAATTAATGACTTGAAAGCACAGTACGAGGAACTGTATAAAATAC
>JAJZLM010000028.1 GCA_021850635.1 Nanobdellota archaeon | reverse complement strand
GTATGCTGTCAGCATATTGTTATTTTACCTCTTCTGTTATTTATGTTTTCCATTTTTGAGTTCGCTTTCATCCCATCTCTAAAGAGTGTGGGTTTTCCCGCTCACATTTGATAAGTGAATATTCAAGATCTGATTTGTTCGCGCTCTATTATGCTTCTTATCCTTTTACCTATAGATGCTGCTTCTGCATCGCTTTCGTATCCATGTCTGGGCCACAGAAAACCCCTGAGGCCGTCTCCTTTATTTCGAGGTATTATTTGAATATGAAAGTGCGGAACACTTTGGCTGACCACATTGTTATTTAGTATTAGCACTCCGTCGCAGTGCATAGCTTCTTTTAAAGCGATAGAAATCTTTTTTGATACGTTGCAGAGGTGACTAAGCAGCGTGTCTGGCACATCCATAACAGTATACACGTGTTTTTTTGGCACCAATAAGCAATGTCCTTTGAACAATGGATCTATATCCAAGAAAGCCATGCATTCATCGTCTTCAAAAACGACATTTGCAGCTGCCTCCTTGGATGCTATAGCGCAGAATATGCATTTTTCCATAGGATTATTCCAGCGCCAAACAATATAAAACTTTTATCTTTGATGAACATGATAATTACAGTATGTTGATAGGAACAGCCACATCAGCCCACCAAATCGAAGGGAACAATGTGAATTCTGACTGGTGGCATTTCGAGATGAAAGGCAGACTGAAGTACAGATCCGGTGTAGCGTGCGACAGCTACAGACGATACGCGGACGACATAAAGCTGATGAAAAAACTCAGATTAAACTCATATAGATTCTCCATAGAGTTTTCAAGGATAATGCCTGACAGGTATTCTATTGACTACGACGCGATCAAACACTACAAATCCGTTATAGCTGATCTTAAAAGGAATGGCATAGAACCTATCCCTACCCTATGGCATTATACTCTACCTTTTTGGTTCTATAGATTAGGAGGTTTTGAAAATAGCGGGAATATAGCTAATTTTATCAGATACGTAAAGCTGCTTTTAAAGGAGGGTATAGACACTAAGTACATAATCACTATCAACGAGCCTATGGTATACGCAATAAAAGCTTATCTAAATGGAAGATACCCTCCTTTCAAACACTCTTTTAGGACGATGCTACGTGTTGTGAACAACTTGATACGACTCCACAACGAGCTTTATACTCTGCTAAAAAAGGAAGGATATACAGTGTCTTTTGCGAAGAACCTGCTGTATTTCGGCAAGATAAGCAAGGTGTACCTACCATTCGGTTTTTCAGAATACTACTACAATAAGCGCTTTATAAAACACTCTAAGATAGACTTTTTAGGCATGAATTATTACCACAATATCGATGTTTTTAAGACTGTTAGAAGAAAGAACAAAAAGACGGATATGGGATGGACTATATACTCTAGAGGGATGAGAAGCCTTGCAGAGTACTACTATCATACCTACAAGAAACCAATAATGGTGACAGAGAACGGCATAGCCACCGGCGATGAGGTTCTTAGAGGCGAATTTATAACCGAACATGTAAACACGCTTGTAGACATGGAAAAATCTGGCATATCTGTCTTAGGGTATCACTACTGGTCTCTTCTAGATAACTTTGAGTGGGATTATGGGTATACAAAAAAGTTCGGTATATGTTACGTCGACAGCAAGTCTAAGCAAAGGATTATGAAGAGCAGCGCTAGTGTTTTGAAAGATCTTGCTTTGAAGTACGGGTGAAGGTTCACTTGCGTCCTACAGGCACGTGGTGCCTATCGAACCTTTTAGTTAGAAAAGCTAAGATAGTAGAATAAAAATAAAGCGCCCCCGTGCGTATTATCCCGTACTTGGCGTGCCTGCGATACGACATTCTCGCCGTGTCTTTAATCATTATGAATCTTCCATGTGCTCTTAAACGCGAGAAGAACTCTTTGTCCTCGCTTACGTATATGTTCTCATTGAAACTACCGGCTTTGTCCAGCGCTTCTCTCTTGCAGAAAACGCAACCATAAGCTGCAGGCACATTGGTATAATAAGACATCTTCTTGTAAACGTTTATTAGCCTACTCAGAACCTTGAACTTCGATCTCTGTCGTCTATTCAGATCTCTGCTATTAACCCGCATAGTCGGTTCTATTGCCACTATGTTTTTGTTCTTTGCGTCGGAGAAAGCGTGCACTACACCGCTTAGAATAGTATGCGACAGTATATAATCTGCGTCTATGAAAGCCACGATATCCCCTTTACTCGCTTTCAAGCCGATGTTTTTAGCTATACTTATGCCCCGAGTGTTAACATGTATGAATTTTGCACCGTACTTGCCTGCTATTTGTTTGGTTTTGTCACTGGAATTGTAGTCTACCACTATAACTTCATAATTCTTATATGTCTGCGCACGTATAGACTTCAGTAGATCAGAGACATACTTATCTTCATTGTAAGTTGGTATAACTATGCTTACAAGCGGACTGTCAACCATCCTTAGGTTATCTACGGCGTGGTTTAAAAGTATTGCCTCAGGACAGTAGAGCATTCATTTTCCCCCACAAATTCATGATACATTTGTCTTTAGACCGAAGAATTTGGGGTTGCCAGGATTTGAACCTGGATCAAGCGGTTTCTTCTTAATCATACCGTAAAGGTCATTTTTCCAGTCTAGCTGGAGCCGCCTATTCTGCCGGATTAGACTACAACCCCTCTTCCTATTCTAAGTGAAAATCCTGTATTTATCGGTTTCGCTTATCTCCTCTAGTATCCTCTGCTCTATTCCATGGCTTATGCCAGACGCGAGCTGTAGTCTTGCGTCTATGTCAGCATATGATTCAAAAGGTTTCTTCTGTCTTTCTTCTATCATCTTTTGCGTCATCTTTTTGCCAAGACCTGGTATAAGCTCCAACGCATGTAACCTCACGTTTATCGGACCGAGTGTATTCAGTATCTCCACGTACTTCTTTTCATTGTCTTGCGCCGCTTTATGCACCATATTCTTTAGGTTTTGCAGACCTGATTCACTTAGCTTATCTGGCGCTATCCTCTTTATTATGTGGTGTATCTCATCCCTTTTCTCTTCGCCTATATAGACTCTTTTTCCAGATTCTACAACTACGTCTTTTTTTAAGCTTACTAATAGAAGAGACAGGGAATCCGTCAATACTATGGCAGATGGTCTTCTATCCTTGGTATCAACAAGTCCATAGGGTAGGTACTCTAATACAATAGCATATTCGTCTCGTCCCATACTACGATATATAGTAAATCGCCAGTCGTTATAAATGTTTCTTGATAGTGGCTAGAAGATTCTTTATATCCTCTTCTTTTACGAGCATTTTCAACGGAGAAAGTATAGCCCTCACCTGGTCCGCAGATGTTGGCGCATCGTCGATTATCATCCTGAGATAGTCGTCTCTTATGTTTAGGTTAAGGTCGCTAAGCTCCTTGAAAGTCACCTCAAAATCGTCTATCTTTGCGTTCTTTTTGATGTGTTCAACCAGGCGTTTACCCTGTTCAAAGTTAAGGTCTATACTATCCATATACTTCTCTTTTACTTCGTTCTCGCTCAGCAATTTCTCGTCTATTATTTCGTATTCCATATCACAATTTCTTTAGATGTACAGGCAGCAGATCGACCACTTTGTTAGCTGAACCCTGTACTACTCTTATAGAATAAGCCTTTCCTTTCTTACGTATAACTGTTCCTTGCACCCCAAAGAACCTCCTGTGTGGTATATTTCTCTGGAAATACGCCGATGGAGCTATCAGAACCCTTTCTCCTTCATTAAAAGATTGCAGGGCCTTCCTAAGTTCTATCTTCCCTTTTTTATCCTTCTGGATAGTCAAGCGTTTCCTAGATCTTCTGTGTGCACCTTTTCCTTTTATAGGCATACCTATATTTTAGCCGATTTGGAGTATTTAAGCTTTGGTATATGTTTACCTATACAGATAGAAATCTAGCTTTAATCCCCTATAAAATCCGACTGGTTACTATTGTTTTTTCTTTTTGGATCATAATTTTACCGTGTATCTCAATCCAGCGTGTAATGGAATCCGAAGGTTAAATAGGTCGCAGATATAGTAAGTCCGCAGAAAAACAACGCCATACCCGCCATGCTAGGCATGTATCTTGCACTGGCTATTATCTCAGGCAATCCCAAAAAAGCCCTATCTTTAAGTCCATAGCCGAAAGTTCCACTATCTTTCTTGCCTACTAAAGCCAGTTTCAAATAATAGATAAGCCCGTGCGCCTTATCGAGCGAATTCGCATCTGTGAGCCTGCTTTCCAGACTTTCTGCCACTGTTATATATGGGTCTAAGTAGTTATAAAGATTTATTTTATGTGGTACCGCGCATCCGGATATAGTAATCGTTCTACTCGAATTCTATTACACTACTTAGGGCTTTATTAAAATCTTCTTGGGTGTAAGTCTGCAAGTTTTTCTTTAAAAGATTTGCTTTTTGAGTTCTTTCCCAATTATATTTGTCCTTGGTAAAGTACCGCAAAATACGCTGAGTGTATGGAATGCTACTCATAAGATCTTCTGGATGTAGGCATCCATCATATAAATGCACAAGCTCGTGGAGGGATGTTGCAACTATCTCTTTAATAGTTTCAGATATGATATAAGGTTCCATGTTTTTACGTTGCTCAATCCTATCACTGTATTTTAAAGACCTGCGCTTATAATGAAAAGTTGTATTTTTACCCAGCAGAGTTTCTGCTGTTCGCAATAATATTGAATCCACGTATACTTCTGAGTAGCCTATATCCATATCAGTTTTACCTAATGTGTAATAGGAATGAGCCGGTTTTTTATCGCTGGGTACTATAATCGGTTCTTTATATAATAGCTTCATTTCAAGCTCTCCCATGTTATCACCTCTTTTATTATATTTATTTTATATCACTTTTATCCCAGATATGAATCGTGGGTTTTCTACTCGACTTTCTGTAATCTTTAGTTATATTACTGAAACAATAAAGTATAAAAACGTGCAGAGGGAGGGATTTGAACCCTCGAAGGCCTAAGCCATAAGGTCCTTAGCCTTACACGTTTGACCGCTTCGCTACCTCTGCTTATATTACATTTGTATACAGATGTATATTAGAATATATATCTCTTGAAGCACTATCCAGCAAAACTAGGGGGGATAATGCTATCTCTGAGAAATGACAAGGCACATCAAGAAAGCCCCGTATCCAGATGGTTAATGGATCTTAGTGTTATTCAAGTATTGGAAGACAAGAAATTGAAGAAATCCGACTTCATTGTCACTGAGAACTATAATATAAGACTTGGGGAAAGCGCTTCTAGACTTTTATTGGAGAAAATAGTCTTAAACTTCAACAAAAGAGCACAGTTTAGAGGAGAATTCCACACTCATGATAACGTTATGCTTGAAAATATAAGACTTTTGGCGAAATTCCTGGAAAACGGAGAAAAAGCCCTGGACTTTGAAATTCCAGAAATCAAGCCATATAGGAATGACGATATTGAACTACATAACTGGATAATTTCATTGACGCCGGAGGACAGGAAAAGACTTAAGATAAGCAAAAGCACATTACGATACAGCCAGAAAGCTATAAATGGTAGAAAAAGAATTAATATGTGTATTGAAACAAAGATGAGGATCGAATAGTTTATAAAGAGTCGGCTGACTATGGCAATTAAATTTTTCTTTATAATGAAGTGAGTTTATGACGAGAAGAGTCTTTATAATACATTGCTGGGGCGGCAAGCCAAACGCATACTGGTACCCTTGGTTGAAGAAGAAATTAGAAAAGAAGGGCTTTGAAGTTAATGTTCCCGCGATGCCAAATACCGATCACCCAAGAATGAATGCTTGGATAAATCACTTAAAGAAGCTGGTAGGCAAGCCTGATAAAGATTGCTACTTCGTTGGGCACAGTATCGGTTGTATAACCATTCTTAGATACCTAGAGGCTATAGATAAAAAAGTGGGCGGAGTCGTCCTAGTTGCCGGTTATACTACAGATCTAGGATACGAAGATCTGAAGAGCTTCTTTACGAAACCAATAGATTGGAAGAAAATAAATGACAATTGTAGAAAGTTCGTGGTAATACATTCAGATAATGATCCATATGTATCATTACATTATGGCACTGAGATCTTTAAGAG
>JAJZLM010000009.1 GCA_021850635.1 Nanobdellota archaeon | reverse complement strand
CAGGTCTACAGTCTCTTCCTTTCCCGATGAAGACTTTATGTGGTGTATGGCATCGACTATCAAAGACGTTACGTATTCGTCGCCTCCCATGCTCTTGCTTATCGTCGCAGTTTTTACTATCCTGCTTAGGTCTTCCTTCTTGTTTATGTCTAATTTCAGCGCAATCTCGTCTAAAATGTCCTGCGCTTCCTTCGCGGCGAGCTTGTATCCCCTAGCCACAAGAGTAGGATGTATATTCTGATCGAGCAGAATTTCAGCGCTTTTTAGAAGCTCTCCAGCTATTATAACGGCCGTAGTTGTGCCATCACCTACTTCCTCTTCTTGGGTTTTTGCTACTTCCACGATCATTTTGGCTGCAGGATTCTCTACTTCCATGCTTTTAAGCACGGTCACTCCATCATTAGTTATCGTTATGTCTCCTATATTATCAACTAGCATTTTATCCATTCCTCTAGGTCCTAATGTTGATTTTACAGTGTTAGCTATAGCTTTAGCCGCAGCTATATTGTTTCTCTGAGCGTCTTTACCACTTGTTCTAGTGTATCCTTCTGGCAAAATAAAAATAGGTTGTATCCCCTCTGCCATATACATTCACCTCCTATACTATTAATAAGATCCATAAATGAATCTTATGAATATGTGTATAGTCTAAAGTAGTATTTAAAGTTTTCCTACGTAGGTAGACCGTTGCGTAATTTGGTTGTAGATAGCTCGCGCAGTATATCCCGTCCCTCCTTTCCCTTATTTATGGCAGCGAGCTTCTGCGGTTCTTTACGCAAAACGCAATCTATTTTAGCTATTACTACCTCAGATTTCCGTTGGAGGCTGTCCTTCTTTTCCATGCTTATCAGTATAAAGGCTTAAATAGATGCGTTGTGAGTAGTACTTCATGGTCGAAAAGCCAACAGCAGCATTCGTGCTTTCTCTTATAGGCGGCGTTTTTATACTTCTCGGAGGCATCTTATACGCTTTTTTTGGTAGCTTGATAGCACTCTTGGCTTTGGTGATTAACAGTTCGGGTGCCGTCGATATCGGAATGAGCTTTGCGATCATAGGAATAATCTTAGGGGTACTGACGATAGTATTCTCCGCATTGGCTTATGCGAATCCTGCAAAATACAAAATAATAGGAGGAGCCACTATCATAGCCGCTTCTATTCTTAGCTTGGTTTTCGCGCTGGCGGGCTTCGTTATAGGTTTCATACTGGCATTGATAGGTGGCATACTTTTCCTTACCAGAAAAACTTGAATCCTTCTGAGAGACTGGATGGTTCGTGTTTTTAGACGTCAAAGACCCCTAATAGCCACGTTCCCGGTTCAAAACACTAGATTTGTATTTTTATTAATCCTGACAGATGATATTTAGTATGGTTTATTTAGACCAGCTCAATGGAAGTGAAATAAGAAAGGATTACAGAACCGGATATCTTTCTATAATAGTGCCGGGGAGAAGCAAGAGACCCGAAGAAGTAAAGGAAAAGGATATGGCCGGCACTGACGTTTCCAAGTGTCCTTTCGAACCCGGGAACGAGAATATGAGCAATGAGATAATGCGCTACGGAGACCCGTGGAGCATCAGAGTGATAGAAAACAAATTCCCAGAACTCGCGCCAGGGACTCCATATTTTTTAGAAAAAAAGGGCAAGAATCTACTGAAATCTATAGGAGGTTACGGCTACAATGAAGTTATCATAGAAAGCCCACTGCACACGGCGGTCCTGGAGGATCTTCCTTTCGATCATCTTTTGAATTGGTTAGAGATACTGATAGAAAGAGAGGACGTGTTATATACAAAGAAATATATAAAGCATGTGTTCATATTCAAGAATTATGGCGTAGCAGGAGGAGAGAGCATAGGGCACCCGCACACTCAGATAATGGCATATCCCATCCTTGCAGGAAATGTTAGAAAGGAGCTTGAGAACATAAAGAAACAAGGAGTTTGTTTTTATGATGGACTGGAAGAAGTCGAAAAGGAAAGACTGCTCACCGAGAACGATAGTTTCTTCGCAGTCGCACCGTTCGGCTCCAGAATGCCAGCTGAATCTATGATAGTCCCAAAAAGGCATGTCAATTACCTTGGAGACTTGGCAGACAAAGAAAAAAGGGACTTTATCTCTATATTGACCAGTGTGCTGTCCACTAACAAAAAGATCTACGGCAGGCAGTCGTACAACCTAGTAGTGCACGATATAAAAACTGAACCTGATTTTCATATGCATGTTGAGATATATCCTAGGATGTCTACCCCTGCTGGGATAGAGTTAGGCCAATCCATATTCGTAAATACAATAACTCCGGAAGACTACGCTGAAGATTTCAGAAGGGTCGCTGTTTAGCTTTGTTCAGAAAGGAACTTCCTTGCGTCAATCGCCGCCATAGAACCCCATCCTGCAGCTATAACCGCCTGTTTGTACACTTTATCCTGGACGTCCCCCGCCGCGAACACACCTGGTTTGCTCGTCTTAGTGAAATCGTGCACCATTATATAGCCATTCTCATCGAGATCCAACTGTCCATAGAATAGCTTAGTATTAGGAGAATGGCCTATCGCTATGAATACTCCTTCAGTTGGTATATCCTCGCTCTTTCCTGTTTTAAGGTTCTTTATCCTTACTCCCGAGACTTTCTGATCGCCCAGTATGTCTTCTACAATTGAATCCCATACGATCTTTATCTTTGGATTAGAAAGCACCCTGTCTTGCATAGTCCTGCTAGCCCTGAATGAGTCTCTTCTGTGGATGATCTTCACGCTTTTAGCGAATTTCGTTATGTAAGAAGCGTCCTCCATCGCACTATCTCCGCCACCTACTACTACAACGTCTTTATTTTTAAAGAAGGGTCCGTCGCACACGGCACAACCAGACACTCCTTTACCTATCAGTCTACTTTCATTCTCAAGTCCAAGCCATTTTGCGTTCGCGCCAGAAGCTATTATTATAGATTTGGTCTCGTAAACTTTTTCAGTAGTGTACACTTTATATGGATAGTTGTTTAAGTCCACTTTGATCACATCATCATCTACTATCTTACACTTTTGTGTCTTTACGTGTTCATACATCTTATCCATGAGTTCTGGACCGAGTATAGATGGGAAGCCTGGGTAATTCTCTACTTCAGAAGTAAGCATCAACTGCCCGCCTGTCTGGAAACCGCGTATGAGCACTGGATCCAAGTCATCTCTCGCGGCGTATATTGCAGCAGTATAACCTGCAGGACCAGAGCCAATTATCACTACTTTTTCGACCATCCAGTATTATATAGATTTTTAGATATAAATCTATCTGCATAGCGCACTTTAATTCGGAACTTAACTACTATCTTTTTATATTTCCACTGGTTTATCTATGCATGCCAGATGATTACTTTTTAGCAGAAGTTTCCTATGAGATAGGTAACAAAGTAGGAGGTATATGGACTGTGATAACCTCAAAATCTGCATATATAACAGAAAAATTACATTCCAATTATCTAGCGATAGGTTTCTATAATCCTTCTCAGGCTGCGGTGGAGTTCCTTGAAATTGCAGCTCCCCAGTTCATAAAGGATGCGGTGGCCGATTTTAAGCTAGAAGGAATAAAGATATACTTCGGTAAGT
Source organism: Nanobdellota archaeon (assembly GCA_021850635.1). GTDB lineage: Archaea > Nanobdellota > Nanobdellia > Parvarchaeales > Parvarchaeaceae > Parvarchaeum. The sequence goes on along the minus strand of JAJZLM010000009.1, from coordinate 2,800 downwards.
GGACATCCGGAAGCGATGCCAACATAATATTGATAGACTCCAAAGAATTCGAGGCGAAACACGCGAATGATATAAAAAGGGAATTTTGGGATAAGTTTAAGATAGACTCCTTAAATTCCCCAGAGGATTACACTGAGCCTCTAGTGTGGTCGTACGTTGCAGGAGCGTTCATAGAGGCCCTAAATAAGCATATGAAGACAAGACTAATCGTACAGGCCCACGAATGGCTGTCAGCCGGCGCAATATTGTACCTTAAATCCAAAGAAATTAAGATACCCACTGTTTTCACCATACACGCAACAGTATTGGGCAGAGCCTATTCTTATTCAGGAAACGACACGTTGGAATTTATAAGGAAGAACCTATCGATCACACCAGACATGCCTTACAAATATGGAGTGGCAGCCAAACACTTGACCGAAGTCGCGGGCGCTTCTAACGCGACTATCTTCACCGTCGTAAGCGAGATAGTAGCAAAAGAGGCGGAGGTAATACTCGGCAAGAAAGCCGATTTTATCACTTTCAACGGGTTGGACATAAAGAACCTGCCGACTGACGACGAATTAGAACAGATAAGAGACGCAGCCAAAAACAAATTCAACAACTTCATGAATTCATATTTCCTGCCATACTACGATTTCAAGTTCAAAAACGCACCCATATTCTTGACGAGTGGCCGCTATGAATTCATCGATAAAGGCTTTGATATTTTCATAGACGCATTAGGCAAACTAGACAAGATGTTGTCCGATGACAATTACGTGATAGCTCTAATAACTGTCCCATCTGGTACTGTGGGAGTCAAGGACGAAGTGATCGCCAATTACCTCACTTATATAGGGATAAAGTCCGCTCTAGACGAGGATCTAAAGAACTTCGATCAGCTAGTGGCTGCAAGCTCAGCTAATATACTAAATAATCCTGCCATTGACAAGGCCTACAACAAGATACAAAACGATGCACGTAGGCTCATATCAAAAATAAACCGTCCGAAACCTACCAATCCACCTCTTTGTCCTTTTAAGCTGGCTTATTCTGAGGATTCAGACGCGATACTAAACAGGCTGCATGCGAACGGCTTGGAAAACAAGTCTTCTAATCACGTAAAGGTTGTGTTTTATCCAAAATATCTGACCGTTGGAGATGAGCTGCTTAACTTGACTTACAACGAGGCGCTTTCTCTTTCCACAGCAGGTTTTTTCCCCTCTAAATACGAACCTTTTGGGTACACTCCGCTCGAAGATGCTGCGCACATGTCCATAGCCTTTACTACAGATCACTCCGGTTTTGCAGAATGCGTGCAGAAGATCTTAAAGGGCAATAAGGGAATAGTGATAGAACCAATGCTTGGGCAGCCCAGAGATTCTGTAGTGTCTAGATTTGCCTCGGACATGCTCAAGATAGTGATGATGGGTGACGATGAAAGATTAGCGCTAAGGATATCTGCAAAAAGGGTGGCTGAAAACTTTGGGTGGGACAAGTTTATCTCCATTTATCTTAACGCATACGATGCTGCGCTGAAGAAAGTTTAATCTCTTTGTCCAAGCTAGACAATATATTCATGTAATTGATATAAGCTAGATACGGGTTTTCGTACGCATTGAAATACTTATGTATATCTCCGTCGGCGAACCATTTAGTGCACATATAATAGAAATTGTCAGAAGTCTGCAGGATCCTCCATTTTTTTATGATTTCTTGGTCTCCGCTTGCTAATACTTTTTCATAGACGCTTTTAAGCTTCTTGAATGCTTCGTTCTGCATCCTGTTGCCTAACCAAGCCGATAAGTCCCTATCTATATCAGCCCAAGACATTATCTCAGGAACGTCTATAATACCGACCGGCTTTATCTTGGATGTTTCCGTTACTGTATTGAATCCGATACCTCTCTTTGACATTTCGCTCGGTAAAGCGCGCATGAAATCGAATATACCGGTCTCGCTCCACTGGTGCTCGCCGAAAGTTTCGTAGTCCATGAAAAGATTTACAGTGTCGCCTTCGTTCCTAGATATCCAATCAGAGTATTTATCTGCGGTAAGCGGCCACTGGTTCCATTCCCTTGAGGAGAATCTGAAAGCAACGTCGTCGCTTAATTTATAGTTTCTAAGCAGTACGCTTATCTTTTCGTTTGGAGGAGAATAGAGATAGTTTTGGGACCTCCAGCCAAGGTATTTGTCCCATCCTTCTGCTAATATCCCTGTGTAGCCCATTTTAGCTACGGTGCCGGCTATTTCGTTCGAGTACATCGCTTCTGTGTTCCTGAATACGGACGGCTTATAATTGAAGTATTTCTTGATAAGATCCGAATGTTCAGAGATTTGTTCTTTGAATTCTTTCTTGTCTACCAGAAAAGCAAGCGAGTGGTAGTACGTCTCGCTAAGGATGTCCATACCTCCTGTATCATAAAGCTCCTGGAAAGCGTTTATCACTTCAGGCCTGAACATCTCTGCTTGTTCGAAGAAAGTCCCTGTGAAGGAGAAACTAACCTTGAAACCTGGATGCTCCTTTACTAGTCGTATGAGAAGTTTTGTCATCGGGAGATAACACTTATCACTCACCCTATTAAATATATGGCTGTTCCTTTCTTTGTCGATTATATTAGAGGTTTCTCCGAATGAGAAGACTCTCTTCAGTCTGAATGGCTGGTGTACTTCAAAATAAAACGTGATATTTACCATATCCATATATCTCACTACAGTTTGTGACATCCTCCCACCTCTAAAGAGTGTGGGCTTCCGCAGCTATCTGCTGCAGGACCGGTTCCTGCTTCTTTAAATCATGGCTCGTAGATCTTGCTTT